>JBGOVF010000174.1:0-5698 GCA_041477975.1 Tepidiformaceae bacterium | reverse complement strand
GCTGCATTGGATGCGTTCCTCGGGGCTGCCCTCCAGCGGCAGCCGCGTGCGGGGACTGGCTACTTCAGCGCGCCGACTTCGAGGTCCCAGTACTTCAGGATGGCCGTGTACTGCCCCTTCGTTTGCATCGCCTTGATCGCCGCGTCCAGCGCGGTCTTCACCTCGCCGTCATCCTTGCGCACGGCGATTCCGTACGGGCCGGTGTTGTACTGCTCCCCCACGACTTCGGTACCGCTGACCTTCTTGGCGTTGTAGGCCGCCACCGGGAAGTCCATGAGGGAAGCCTTCGCCCGTCCGGATGCCACCTCCTGGATGGCGTCCGTGTTCTGGTCGAACGTCTTCACATCGATCTTCTTGGCGCCGCACTTCGCGTTCTGCTCGCTCGCTTCATCCACCTGCACGGTGCCCGTCTGGATGGCGACCTGCTTGCCGCAGAGGTCGGCGATCGTCTTGATCTTCTCGGGGTTGCCCTTCTTCACGAGGATGCCCGAGCCTGCGTTGAAGTAGGCGATGAAATCCACCTCCTTCGAACGCTCATCGTTGATGCTCATGGCGGACATGATGATGTCGACCTGCTTGCTCTTGAGGCCCTGGATGATGGTGCCGAAATCGGAGTTCTTGATTTCGACGCTGACGCCCCACGCCTGGCCGATGCAGTTCGCGATGTCGGCATCGACACCGATCGCGGTGCTCGTGCCTTCCTTCGTGAAGTCGATCGGCGCGTAACTGAGGTCGCTTGCGATGGTGATCTTGCCCGCGCTCTTGATCCGGGCCGGGGCCGCGACGCCCAGGTCCTTGCAGTCGACCTTCGCCGCCACAAGGTCGGTCGTGCCGCCGCCGCTGTCGTCATCGCCACACGCCGCGAACAGCGCCGCCAAACCGCCGAACGCGACGATTCCGAGCGCAGCCACTACACGCCAGGTTGTTCGCATGTTGGTCCCCCCATCCAGAATCGGCGCAACTATGCCACGGCGGGGAACCACGCGGGAAGTGGCGCCCGCCGGCGCGACGATCATCGCCCGTCAATCCCTCGTGAAAAGTCCCTTAACAGGCTCGACGCTGACTCGGCCCCGCCAGCCCGGCGTTGGTGGCGCCGCGCCGCCGTTAGATCCCGACTCTCGTCACACACAAAAGGGGAGGCTCAGCCTCCCCTCTTCGTTGGTCGCGCTCACGCCCGTGGTTCGAGCACCATCACGGTCAGGTCCTGCGGGAGCTGTGTCTTCGAAAACTGCACGCGCTGCTGCGGCTCGGGCTTGGAGCCGGTTTCCTTGAGGAAGTTCTCCAGCGGCTCCAGGTCCATCGTCTCGAACATCGTCTTGTAGTTCATCGGGATGGCAACGCGCGGGTCGATTCGCGTCATCACGTCGGCCGCCGCGGCGCCGCCGATCGAGTTCCCGCCGCCCGCCGGAAAGAGGAGGATGTCGACATCTTTCAGCTCGTCGATCGCGCCCGGCCCTGGCAGCCCCAGGTGCCCAATGCGCACGCCGTCGAGTTCGCAGATGAACGCCACGTTCCTCGTGCCGTCCGGCCGCCTTGTCGCGATTCCCGTGACCAGGATGCCGCCGACCTCGTATTCGCCCGGTGCATCGAGCACGCGCGGCTCACCGCTCACGGCCTGGGCGTAGCTGTAGCCCGGCTCGTCCTTGCTGCTGATCGTCACGATGTCCGCCGTCTGCTTGCCGAGGTTATAGCCGCTCTCCGGCGGGCAGGGGTCGGTGAGGACCACGCCGTCGCGGCCCTTCAGGCGAAAACAGTTGCGGCCAAGCCAGGTGATCTCAACGGGCACGGGGGGATCGTATCCGGGCCATCACCTACGGGCGAAACCCTTTTGGATTCTGGATTGGCGATTCTTGGCGAGGGCCGTCTCAGCCCGGCTTCTGGAGGAGGAGCGCGACGTTCGTGCCGCCGAGACCGAGACTGGTCACGAGAATGCAGTCGAGGCGCTCGGGGCGAGCCTCGCGGACGTAGGCAAGATCGAGGTCTTTCTCCGCCGTTTCGAACCCGCTGATGGGGAATACGTGCTGACGCCGGAGGGCTTCCAGCGCGAGCGCCACCGCCAGCGGCCCGCTGGCAGCGAGGGCGCAGCCCAGGGCGCCCGCCGGCGTGGTGACGCCGGCGTAGTAGGCGTGACGCCCGAACGTGCGGAGTGCGGCGTAGCCTTCGGCGAAGTCCGCGGCCGGGCGGCCATCGGCGCTGGAAATGTGCAGGTCCACCTGGTTCTGGAGGTAGCCTGCGTCGCCAAGTGCGGCCTGCATCGCGCGGCCGAGTTCCGGGGCATCGCTCAGAGCGAGCGGCTCGGCGGCGGGGTCGAAGACGTTCCCGATGCCGGCAATGCGCGCCAGAAGCGGCGCCCCACGCTCGCGGGCGTGACCCTCTGCCTCGACGACGATGTATGCGGACGCTTCCGCCGGGACGAAGCCTTCGTGGCCGACGTCGTATGGGCGGGCCGGCGACCTCGCCGCAAAGCCCTGGGCGCGCAAATGGTCCAGCAGGGGGCGTTGAAGTGCCTGCGCCGCTCCGGCCACGACAACGTCCGCTTCGTTGCGCGCGATCATCCGTGCGGCTGCGCCGATCGCGCTGAGGCCGCTTGCTTCTGCCCCGGCCACGCATTCCACCGGCCCACGCACCTGGAGCGCCCGTGCCACGAGGTGCCCGTAGGGCACGAAGAGGGTGGACTGACCGGGAGCGCGGTAGGGCAGGCCATCGCAGACCGCGAAGCGGCGCGCGTCGCCCGCGGCGGCGCCGAGCTGCGCCGACTCCAGCGCCTGGAGCGCTGCGTCGAGCGCGATGGCCGAACCCCTGTCCAGGAAATGCGCCAGGTTCCGGGGGATGCCTCGATGGGCCCGGTAGTCGTCGGGAATCGGCGCTGCGAGGAATGTGCCCGGTTCCTCGTCCGGCGACCACTCCCGGCCGGCGGCGGCGGGCTCAACAAGCGCGGCCCACGCAGTCTCGGGGCCGCTCCCGGCAGAGGTCACAACGCCGTAGCCGGTGAGAACTGGCCGCCGATCCTGCGGGTCAGCGGGAGTTGTCAGCTACTCCAGCTCCTCATCGAGGAACTCATCGTCGTCGCGGCGGCGCCGCCAAAACATGAGTGCGCCGGCCGCGGCGGCCATCAGGGCAAAGATGCCGAGTACCTTTTTCATGACGGGAGTATAGAACAGTTGGCAGTTGGGGAGTTGCTACTTGTCAGCGGTCGGTGGACAACGGCGAACGACACCGGATCAGTACCCCGAGCGTGAGCGAGGGTGAGCTGCCCACGCTCACGGCACCTGAGATGCAGTCCATCACCATCGTCGCCCGGGCGGCCTTTGCGTCATCTTGGCGTCTTGGCGTTGAAAGCCACCGCTCCCCTCAGCCGAATTCGTATACTGGTGACACATGAGCAAGAAGAAGAACAAAGACGGCAAGAAGGTGAAGGCGGGCATCGTTGCTGGCCAGGAAGGGGGCGGTACCGGCCCTCGCGCTTCCGCGGCCGCGCCCATCGGGAGCGCGCAGCAGGAAGCTCCGCCGCCCATCAGCGGCCCCGCCTCCGCCATGGTCATCATGGCCCACCCGGATGACGCCGAGTTCCTCTGCTCCGGCACGGTCGCGAAGTGGTGCGCCGAAGGCTGGGACGTGCGCTATGTCCTCGTCACCGGCGGCGACAAGGGCACCCACGACGACACCATGCACCCCGAAAAGCTCGCCGCCATCCGCGAGGAAGAACAGCGCCAGGCCTGCAAGGTGCTTGGCGTGAAGGAACTCATCCTCCTCGGCTACCCGGACGGCTTCACCAGCGAAAGTTCCGAGTTGCGCGGCCAGATCGTCCGCCTCCTTCGCCTCCATCGTCCCGACGTTGTGGTCACCTGGGATGGCTTCCGCGGGAGCTTCAACCACCGCGACCACCGCAACGTGGGAATCGCCACCATGGATGCCTGCTACCCCATCGTCCGCGACCGGCTCTTCTACCAGGCCGACGAAGAAGACGGACTCCAGTCGCACCAGGTCAACGAAATCCTCCTCGCCGGCGCCGCCGACCCGGATTACGTGGTGGATATCACCGACCACTGGGAAACGAAGGTAGCTGCGATCCTCTGCCATGTGAGCCAGATCGGGGAGCGGACGAAGGAGACCTTCCTCAAGGAGCGCGAAGAGCGCGAGAAGAAGGACGGCAAGAAGCCGATCGAGGAGCGCTTCCGGCGCTGGAGCATCCGGCGCCCCATGCGCCAGACGCCGCCAGCGGACGAGAAAAAGGAAGGCGGAGCCGAAGCCCCCGCTGGCGAGATGAAGGGCCAAAGGGCGGCAGCCCCGAACTAATCGGAGCCGCGACCGTCAGGGAGCGTGCGCCTGGTCGCGGCGCGTCAGCCTCCGCTACTCCCGCACGAGGAACTCGTTCGCCGCCCAGCCGCGCTCGCCCGTGGGCGTCACCACCGCCGTCCAGCGCCCACCACCGGCGTCCGTATCGCCGCCGCCGAACCCCAGGAGCGTACCGTCTTTGAGGCATGCGAGAGAGGTGCTGCTCGTGTCCGGCCTCTCCCGAACGTTGAGGCAAGAGCCGGTGCCCGTGACTTGCGCCGAGGCCTCGTAAACAGCCACCGGCCGCACGGTCCCGAGCGCGCACCCGTTCGGCAGGAACGGGACCGTGATGAACGAGAGCGTGTTGGCGGCAAAGTCGACAATCGCCGGGCTGCGGCCGATCGCGCCGCCAGTCCGCGCGGCCGTCGTGCAGGCCCCGGGCCGACGATCGCCTACCTCCGCGCTTACCAGCAAGCGGTTGGCATCGAGCCACGCTGAGGGCTCGGGCGACCCGCTCGGGAACCTGAAGGCTTTCGACTGGCCCTGGATGAAGATGCCCAACAGCCTCGCCCCATCGTCTGGCGAAGTTGACCACGAGGCGGCGATCCGGCCATCCGGACCCCCAAGTGCGTCGGCGATCCTGCTCCCGTGTGCAAGCGGCAACTGGACGGTTGTAGCGCCGGTCGAGGAGACGAGCGCTGGCTGGTCCGCGCTGCGCCATACGACTTCGCCGCCCACCACTAGCGGGTTGGACTCCCGGTCGGCGCCATCCGGCTGGGGGGCGGGTGCGCCCGTCCTGACGCTGACGAAGACCCAGCCTCCTGTGCCCTCGAACGACGTGGCGAATGCATCGTTGTCTGTCGCCGCGCGGATCCACCAACGCCCGCTGCGAGCGCCGAGATACTCCCAGCTCGCTCCGCCGTCTGTCGACCGGTAGAACTGTGTCAGCGTTCCCTTTGGCGCGTCGCCTTCCGTGCCGCACTGAACGGGCTGGCAAACCGACGCAAACAGGCGCCCGTTCGGGCCAGCCTCGACGCCGCTGACCACCCCGTCCTCGAATTCCCGCGGCAAGTACGGATCCGACTGGATCGGCCCATTTCCGAGGCGCCAGAACCGCTGTACGCGAAAGTATCCGCCGCCGCCATGCCCGTAGCCGCCGGTCGCGACAAGCATGGCCGTCCCCGATGGAAACTCGCCGTCCTCGCGGATAACCAGCGGGCTGATCGGGGGCGAGCCATCCGGAGTAGATGTCGGTTCCGCCGCCACCGGCGTAGACGTCGCAGCAGGCCCGGATGTGGCGGTGGGCGAAGCGGTCGAATCCCCACTACCGCGGGTGAGCGCGAACATTGCCGCGGCACCGGCGACAACGCCCACGGCTGCAAGCCCGAGCCACAAGCGCGTCCGTCGAGCAGTTCCCACGCAG
>JBGOVF010000381.1:0-3389 GCA_041477975.1 Tepidiformaceae bacterium | reverse complement strand
TCGCACAACAGCCTGCGCGAGGACTTCCGCTGCAGCACGGCGGGACTCGACCGTCTCTGCGCCGCGATGCGCAAGGCCGGTGCGTTCGGCTCACGGCTGACCGGTGCAGGCTTCGGCGGCTACGCCCTCGCCGCCTGCGGCCTGGGCCAGGTCGCGGCCGTCATCGCCGCTGCGCAGGCCGCGACCGGTGGACTCGCCTTCGAAGTCCGCGCCTCGGGCGGCCTCGAGTTGCTGTGACCGTGGTCGAGAAGGCGGTACTGCTCGCGGCCGGCCGGGGTACGCGCCTTGGAGCCCTGACCGAGCGGCTTCCGAAACCGCTGCTGTCCGTGGGCGGGCGGCCGATCATCGTCCACATCCTGGATGGCTTGTTCAGGGCCGGAATCCGCGATGTTACGATCGTCACGGGCTACCTGGCAGAAATGGTTGAAGCGGAACTGGGCAATGGCGCGGGCAGTGGGATGGAGATTCGCTACGTCCGCCAGGAGAAACTTGAAGGCACGGCGCGGGCCCTTTGTTTGGCGCGAGAACCCCTCGGCGATGCCACCTTTTTCGTTGGCTGGGGGGACATCCTCGTGCGGCCTGAGAACTACCGTGCAATCGTCCGTGCCTCACGCCTGGCCGACGCCGCGATCGCCGTCAACGAAGTCGGCGATCCCTCGCTCGGCGCGGCCGTCTACCTCGACGAAGCGATGAACGTCCAACGCATCGTCGAAAAGCCGGGGCCGGGCACGTCGACAACGCGCTGGAACAACGCCGGGCTCGCGGTCCTGGGCCCGAACATCTGGCCCTTCATCGACGCCCTGGAGCCATCGGAGCGCGGCGAATACGAGCTTCCGCAGGCGGTGGCCGCGTTGGTCGCCTCCGGCGCCCGCGTCGTGGCCGTCCCAATCCAAGGCCCCTGGTTCGATATCGGGACGCCGGAGAACCTGGAGGCGGCGCGCGCAGCGTTCGGGCGCTAAGGCGAGACGTCTATACTGCGGCGTGGCCAACAGTTCCTTCCTATCGTTGAGCCAGCACGACTCCTTCGAACTGATCGAGGAGCAATTCAACGACACGCTCGACCAAAGCCTTGGTCCTCGTGGGCCTGAGATGCTCTTCGACCTTGTCGCCGAACTCGGTTTGCAGGCCGGAGCTGTAGCCGTGGACGTTGGATGCGGTGAAGGACGGCACACCGTCGAACTGGCCCGGCGCTTTCGCCTGAGTGTCCTGGGCGTGGATCCCGTCCAACGGCACGTCGAGATCGCGAGACGGAATCTTGCGGAGGAAGCGCTCGCTGATCCTGGACTAAGGAGTGCGAGCTTCGAGTTGGGAACGGCCCAGGAACTGCCCGTCGACGCGGGATCAGTGGACCTGGTCTGGTGCCGGGACGTCCTTTGTATGGTCGAGGACCTTCATGGGGCCTATTCGGAGTTCCGCCGGGTCCTCAAGCCCGGAGGACATGCGCTGGTGTACCAAATGTTCGCCACCGATCGGCTCGAACCCGGCGAGAGTGCATGGCTCCTACCCACGATGGCCTGTGTCCCTGAGAGCATGCAGCCGGAACGGACCGAGGCCGCGATCAGGGCTGCGGGGCTACAGATCGACAGGTGCCTCGTCCTCGGCACGGAGTGGGGCGAGTACGGCCAGGAACGCACCGGCAAGGGCGCCCGCAAGTTGCTGCATGCCGCACGGCTCCTGCGCGATCCCGGCCGATACATCGAAGAGTACGGACAGGAAAACTACGATGTAGCGCTGGGCGACTGTCTCTGGCACGTCTACCGGCTCATCGGCAAGTTGAGCGACCGCGTCTACCTGCTGTCCGCCCGCCCTGTGTCTCCAATCCTCCTGCGGTAAGGTGTGAGCAGCACTCGCCGAAGGACAACCCCCGTCTCGATGCCCACCCTGCCCTGGGACCTTTTCCTCGTCCCCGCCGATGTGCCGGAGGGCTTGGAGGTGTCCTTCGAATACGAGGCGGGAAGTAGTCAGCTTCACATAACGGTAAACAACACCGGGGCAGCGCCTGTCCGCCCAACGGAAATCCGCCTTACCGCCGAACTCGACGACCCCGCCGTCGATGGCTGGCTCTGGATCCAGGGCCGCTATATGCAGACCGACGCGCTGGTGCGCAACTTCGGTGCCGCGGCGGAAGACGGGTACGACGGCCGCTACGCGCGCACCGGCGACGATACTCACTGCTACGTCAGCCGCGAACAGGCCGCCCTCACACTCCTCTCTCGCCCCAACCCGGTGCTCTTCGCCGGCTGTTTGCGCATGGACCGCTTCTTCTTCGACATCGAGGTCGAGCTGGATGAAGACGAGACTCATGCCACCGAAATTGCTCTCGTGTTCGATACGGACGGCCTTGATCTGGCGCCCGGTGAGTCGTTCCGCCTGCCACCGGTCTACCTCGTCGAAGGCGGCGATGCCCAGGTCCTCATGACTCGCTACGCCGATGCCGTCGCGCGGGAAATGCACGCCCGCGTCCCGGACCACGTGCCCACGGGCTGGTGCAGTTGGTACTACTTCTACAACCGCGTGAGCGAAGCGGACATTGTCGCGAACCTCGAAGCCATGCGGCGGGACGGACATCCGGCGGAATACGTGCAGATCGACGACGGCTTCCAGAGCCAGACCGGCGACTGGGTCGTGCCGAACGACAAGTTCCCTTCCGGCATGGCAGCGCTGGCCAGTCGCATCCGCGAGGCTGGTTTCCGGCCGGGCCTCTGGCTCGCTCCGTTCGTCCTCAATGAGAACTCGGCCGCGCTTCGCGATCATCCGGAAATGGCGCTCCGCACGCGCGACGGCGAGGTGTTGTTCGTCCAGACCTGGCTCGGGCGCTGCGCCGTCCTCGATTGCACGCGCCCCGATTCCGAAGCCTGGCTGCGGAACGTCGTCCGCACAGTCGTCCGGGACTGGGGCTACGAGTATCTGAAGCTCGACGCGCTCGCGTTCGCAGCCCGACCGGCCTCGCAGGTCGCCTACTTCGCCCCGGGGACGACCGCGGCCGGCAACCTCCGGCGCGGCCTCCAGATTATCCGCGACGAGGCCGGCGAGCAGACGTTCATCCTCGGCTGTACGTGCCACTTCGGCCCGGCCATCGGCCTCGTCGATGCCATGCGCGTCGGCCCGGACGTGAAAGAGACGTGGTCCGCGGGACCCAACCCGTCGGTGAAGCACGCCGTGCGCCTCACGCTCCAGCGCAACTGGATGCACAACCGCTGGTGGGCGAACGACCCTGATTGCCTCATCGTGCGCGAAACCGATACGGAGCTGAGCGAGGCCGAAGTGCGCTTCCTCGCGACGGGCATCGCCCTCAGTGGCGGCATGGTGGTCGCCAGCGACAACCTCCCAAAGCTGGGGGAAGCGCGCCGCAACATGGCCCTCGCCCTTTTCCCGCCCCCTGGTGTCGC
>JBGOVF010000216.1:0-5010 GCA_041477975.1 Tepidiformaceae bacterium | reverse complement strand
TCCCGTCGTCGGACCCGGGCGCGCGGATGATTGGCGTGGCGTTCGGGCTGTACGAGCGGGAAGTGCGCTTTTATAGCGAGCTGTCGCACCAGGCCGGACTACCGGCGCCGAAGTGCTACCTCGCCGCATACGATGCCGCCGCGGGCCAGGCGGTGGTGCTCCTGGAGGACCTGAGCGAAGGCACGTTCGGCGACCAGGTCGCTGGAGCCACGCCGGAGCAGGCGGAGATCGCGATCGACGCCCTCGGCAAGTTCCACGCCGAATGGTGGGAGAGCCCGCGTTTCGCCGATATGCCCTGGCTCATCCCCAGCATCGAAACACTGCGCGCTCCTATCTTGATGATGTACGACGCCTCGTGGCGGCCGGCAATCGAACGCCTCGGCCACCTGTTTACGCCTGAGATGATCGAAGTGATCCCCGAGATGGGGAAGCGCACGATGGCCGCCTTCGATGCCCTGGCGACCGTGCCGTTGACGCTCGGCCACGGAGACTATCGTCCCGACAACATCTTCTTCGGCGCTCCCGCGAGCGGGCGGCCGCTGGTGGTGTGCGACTGGCAGGGCCCCGGCAAAGCGCCGGGCATCACGGATATCGCCTACTTCATCGCCGGCAGCATGGAGCCGGATGACCGCCGCGCCCACGAAGACGAGCTGTTGCGCCGCTACCACAACCTGCTCCTCGAAGGCGGTGTGAAGGGTTTCTCGTTCGACACCTTGAAAGAGCAGTACCGGGGCTACTTCGCGTTAACGCTGGCGGGCGCTGTGGTGCTCGGCGGCAACCTGCCCGATGGCAACGAACGCGGGCGGATCATGATTGAGAAGACCGTGCAGCGCTTCGTGACGGCAATGACCGACCTGGACTCGCTCGCACTACTGCCGCCGCTCTAAGACAGGACTTCATCCCGAAACGCGAGGAACGCGCCGTCCGTGGCGCGCGGAAAGCGGCACACCTCAACAACGGCGTCCAGGTTCAATGGCCCGTAGATATGCGGGTAGGCCATGCGGTCCGGCTGGACCTCCCACCGAACCTCGGACGTTATGCGCGCCGGGTCGAGGACCAGCACGCGCCACTCGCCGGGCAGCTCAGCAAAGCGGCGAGCGACCTGGACCAGGTTCCGTTCGCCCACCGTGCAGTGGATGAAGCCCTCGGTCGCAAGCGTGTCGCCTTCGTAGAGCTGCCCGGCTCGGGCGGCTTCGTACGCCTCGGCTCGGAGCATGTGGTAGATCTCGGCCATCGAGCGGAGTCTAACCGACTCCCGGCGCTGCCTTCCGCCTGCGGCCGGCCCCTGTTGCCGCGAAGGGGTAGTTCACCACTTCCACGTGGCTCCGTTTGCGCAGCAGCCGTGTCAGCCGTTTGAGGCTCTGGTTCACCAGAGGCCGCTGGTAGAAATGGCGCACCTGGAGCAGCGGCACCAGCACCGTGACTTCGTACGGAGCCTTGCGCACACGATCGGCAACGTAGGCGGCGATGGGGTCGGCGACGGTGCGGTAGGGCGAATCGATCACCACGAGCGGGATGTTCGGAAACTGCGAATGCCACTGTTCCTCGACCGTGGAAGGTTCGTCGGGGTCGACGACGACGTGTACGGCCGTGACATCGCGGGAACGTTCGCAGGCGGCGCCGAGGGTCATGACTGTGGCGAGGTTCAACGTCTCGACGGGGACGACGATCGGGCGGCGGGAATCGCCGCGCGGGGCGATATCAAGCACGGCCTCGGGAGCGACATGGAGCGTACGGGCGAGCTTTTGGTAGAAGCGGCCGATTCCCCAGGCAATCAGCGCGAGGACCGGGATGAGGATCACCACAACCCACGCCCCTTCAAGGAACTTCGTGCTGAGGATGACGGTGAACACGAGAGCAGTGGCGATGGCTCCCGCGCCGTTCACAATGGCCGCCCGCAGCCAGCCCCGTTCGCGCGTCTCCAGCCAGTGCTTGACCATTCCCGATTGACTGAGGGTGAAGCTGAGGAAGACACCCAGCGCGTAGAGCGGGATCAGGCGCGTGGTCTTCGCGTCGAAGAGGACGAGAAGCAGACTGGCGAGGCCTGCGAGCACGATGATCCCGTAGCTGAAGACCAGTCGGTTGCCGCGCTGGTGGAACACCAGTGGCAGGTAGCCATCGCGCGCAAGGATGGCCGCGAGCCGGGGGAAATCGGCGAACGAGGTGTTCGCGGCGAGGATGAGGATTCCGGCGGTCATCACCTGGAGGAACGCGAAGAGCGGGCTGCCATCGCCGAAGGCAACCGCGCCAAGCTGCGCCGGGATGGTGTTGTCCTCGTGCGGGATGAACGCGTAATGGCGAGCAATGATCGTCATCCCGACGAACATGATGCCGAGGATGAGGCCCATCGCCAGGAGCGTCTGGCTGGCGTTCTTCGATGCTGGCTTCTTGAACGCCTGCACCCCGTTGGAAATCGCCTCGACACCGGTGAGCGCCGCGCAGCCGTTCGAGAACGCTCTCAATAAGAGGAAGAGGCCGAGCCCTTCGAACGGACCAGTGAGCTGGGTGGCGTCCGGAGTGCCGGCGGCCAGCGGGTTTCCGCCGCCTGAGAAGATCTTCACGAAGGCGATGGTGATGGCGACGGTGAGGGTGATGATGAAGGCGTACGTCGGGATCGAGAAGATCGTCCCGGATTCGCTTACGCCGCGGAGGTTTATCAAGGCGACGATCGCGACGAGCCCGAACGCCAGCGGGATCGCGAACGGGCGGAAGCCTTCGTTCAGTGAGGCGAGCGCGTCGATCCCGGCCGCCACCGATACCGAAACCGTGAGGACGTAGTCAATCAGCAGCGACGACGCAGCGATCAAGCCGGCGCCGATGCCGATGTTCTTGTGGGCGACGATGTAAGCGCCGCCGCCGCTGGGATACGCGCGAACTGTCTGCCGGTAACTGGCGATGACGATCGTAAGGAGAAGGGCGATAAACCCCGCTATCGGGAGGGAGTATTTGATCGCCGCCGGCCCGGCGATCACGAGGACGAAGAGGATCTCCTGCGTGGCATACGCGACCGATGAAAGCGCATCGGAAGAGAAAACGGCGAGCGCCTTGATCTTGCTCAACCGCTCAGTTTCGAGCCGGGCGCTCGTCAGCGTGGTCCCCAGGACCCGGTCGCGCGCATCGAGGTAGCGGCCCTTCCAGCCCATTCGCTTCTCGGCGAACTCCGTGGCTTCGAAGTGGCCGTGGCCGGTATCGACGATGCCGGCGTGGGGCAGGCCTATCCGGAAGCGCGTTACGCGCCCGTGCGTGTCGGTGCCTGGGACCGGAGGACCAGACCCCGGGGACGCCATACTCTTCAGCCTAGTCTGGGCGGCGGCTACGGAAGGCTCTTGGCCTGTACGGAAAGTGTCTGGGTTTCCGGATCCGGCCCGAGCTTAGCCCGCGCCGCCGCCATCCGTTGGCAGGGCCGCGCGGCGGCGGGGAGCGCTCGTGGCGTCGAACGGGATCGTCACCACGTTAACGTGGCGCCGCTTTTCGAGGAGCACCGTGAGCCGCTTCAGGCTCTGGTTCACCAGCGGCCGGTGGTACCAATGCCGCACTTGGAGCACAGGTACCATCACGGTGACTTCGTGAGGCGAATCGTGGAGCCGGTCGTTCACGTAAGAGGCGATGGGGTCGGCGACCGTGCGGAACGGCGAGTGGATGACGACCAGCGGCACGTTCGGGAACTGGTGCTCCCAATTCGCCTCCACGGTGGATGGCTCGTCCGGGTCGACAATGACGTGGAGGGCGGTGACATCGCGGGAGCGTTCGCAGGCCGCACCGAGCGTCATAACGCTTGCGAGGTTTATCTCCTCCACGGGGACGATGATGGGGATCCGCGATGGCCCCCGCGGGCTCATGTCGAGCTGAGCCTCGGCCGGCACGTGCAGCGTGCGCCGCAGCCGCTTGTAGAACCTGCTTACCCAGAACAGGCTGGCGATGATCGCCGGGAGCAGCGCGACCACCATCCAGCCCCCTTCGCCGAACTTCGTGACCATGATGATCACGAAAACAATCCCGGTCACAACAGAGCCCACAGCATTGATTACCGCGGAGCGCCGCCAGCCTTGCGCCTTCCGGCTGAACCAGAGTTTCACCATCCCCGCCTGCGCGAGCGTGAAGCAAAGGAACACGCCCAGCGCGTAAAGCGGGATCAGGCGGGTGGTGCTGGCGTTGAAGGCGACCAGGAGGATCACAGCGAAGCCAGTCAGCGCCGCGATCCCGTAGCTGTAGACCAGGCGGTTGCCGCGCTGGTGGAACACGCGCGGCAAGTAACCGTCTCGAGCCAGGATCGCGCCGAGCATGGGAAAGCCGTTGTAGGCGGTGTTGGCGGCGAGGAAGAGGATTCCGGCCGTGAAACCCTGCAGGAGGTAATAGAAGATGTTCCGGCCGAACACCTCTTCGCCCACCTGGGACATGACCGTCTTCTTGTCTCCGTGTTCGAAGACGATGCCGTAATGCCGCGCCAGCAACGTAGTACCCAGGAACAGGAACCCCAAAAGGAAGGCCATGTAGACCGTCGTCTTGATCGCGTTCACCCATTCCGGCTTTTTGAACGCGGAGACGCCGTTCGAGATCGCTTCGACGCCGGTGAGCGCGGCGCAGCCGGCGGAAAAGGCGCGGAGGACGAGGAACCATGTCAACGGGCTGACGGTGTGCTCGATCGTTCGGTTGGGCGGGCCGGCGGCGAAAATGTTCGGGCTGTCGCTGAACAGTACCCTCCCCACGCCAAGGAGAATGGTCGCCGAAAGGAGGAAGACGAACCCGTAGGTCGGGATCGAGAAGGCGGTCCCCGATTCCCGCAGCCCCCGGAGGTTGCCCAAAGCGATGAGCAAGACCAGCGCGGCCGCCAGCGGGACGGCAAAGGGGTGTACGGACGGCGTCGCCGAAACGATCGCCTCAACGCAGGCAGCAATGCTTACGGAGACGGTGAGCGTGTAGTCGATCAGCAAGGCCGATGCGGCGGTCACGCCCGCCAGGGGCCCCAGGTTTTCGTGCGCCACCGTGTAGGCGCCGCCACCGTTGGGGTAG
>JBGOVF010000393.1:0-3310 GCA_041477975.1 Tepidiformaceae bacterium | reverse complement strand
GAACCACGCGACCTTGGCGCCAGCACCGGGCACCGTCCAGATGCCAAGCTCGTCCTGCTCCACGCCCGGAAAGCGTTCGAAGACGACCCCGCGCTCGCTCAACGCTCGGACGTGCGACTCCATGTCATCGACCTGCCAGCCCATGAGTGTGAACGGCAGCGGCTGGAAGTCCTGCACCTTCGTGAGGCGGATGGTTGCGTTATTGGCGCGAAGGACGATGGCGAAGCCGTCGTCGACTTCGACCGGCAGGCCGAGGACGCCTTCGAAGAAGGCCCTCGCCTTCGCCGAGTCGCGTGTGGGGATGACGCACATGATGTTGCTGGAACCGAGCATCGAGCAGCTCCCGCGTGAGTTGGCGCCGAGCATACCCGGCGTCCGGGCCATCGTCGCTACAGTTGAGCCCGGAACCAGGCGAGCGTTTTCGCCCACGCGTCCCTGGCGGCGTCCGCGTTGTAGCTCGTGCCGGTGTCGTTGAAGAAGGCGTGGTTCGCGCCCTGGTAGACCTGGATATCGAACGGGCGGCCGCTCTTCGTGAGCTGCGCGCGGACCTGGTCGGATTGCGACGTGATGCGGGTATCGAGGCCGCCGTAGATGGCCAATACGGCGGCCCTGGTGGTAGCGAGCTGGTCGAAGACGGCCGCGCGCACCATTCCGTAGTAGGGGACGGCGACCTTCACGTCGCCGTTCGAGGCAACTGCCTCCCAGGTGTAGCCGCCACCGAAGCAGAATCCGGTAACCCCCACGCCGCCGGCCTTCACCCCTTCCAGCGTTTTCAGGTAGCCAACGTAGGCGTTGACGTCCGCCACAAGGTCCTCGACTTTGGCACTGCCAAGCGCGCCGGTGTTGGCAGCCGTATCTGATTTCGAGCCGCCTGCGCGAGAGACCAGGTCGAGAGCTAACGCGATGAAGCCTTCGTTGGCGTAGCGCCGCGTCACGTCCTTGATGTGTTCGACGAGGCCGCGGTTTTCGTGGATGACAAGGATGCCGGGATGCGTGCCCGTCTCGGCGGGGCGCGCGACATAACCCAGCAGATCCGAGCCGGGGCCCTTGAACTTGACGTCGCCGGTGCCGGCCTGCGCGGCAGGACTGGCACCGGCCGCCGCCGACGAAGTGGCTGTCGCTGCCGCAGACGCCGATGGAGCGGGGGTCTCGGGCGCCCTGGTGGCCTCGGCTACCGCCTGTTCGTCGTCGTCGCCGCGACAACCGACGGCGGCGAGCGCGGCGAGTCCCGCCGGGGCGCTGCCCATGATCAGGAAGGCGCGCCGGAGGAGATCGCGGCGGCTCATGTGGCGTTCGCGGTACTCGTCCGCGAACTCTTCGAGCAGGTAGCGCTGGTACTCGTTCATGAGACACTCCGTTGATTCGGGCAGAGACTGTCCCCTAAACCATGACGCGGTTCGCGGAAACGAGGCGTAAGGATGAACGCGCCCGATGTCACTTCCGCGCTGCTGCCACGCCGGCGCGCAGGTCGCTCATCAGCACGCTGCCGGATGCGCCGAGGACATACTTCACGAGCGTGTCCCAGTTGCCTGCGACGGCGAACGCGCGTGCCGAGGCGTCGGCTGGCGCGAGGGCGAAGAGCACGAGCGTTTCGTCTTCGCGTAGCTGGGGCGGGCCGTCGGCGACGTGCATCTCCTCGCCCTCGACCTCTCCGCCTTCGACGGTCACGGTGATCGTGCGGCGTTCCACGGTGCCGGAAAGGACCTCCCAAACCTCGACTGTTGCCGTGCGATAGATGATTGCGTCGCCCGGGCTGGTGCGTGGGCGTTTGCCGTCGGCAGTCGACCAGCGCGCCGCGCTGATGGCCTTCACGTGACCCACGATGACGGCGTCGGCGTTGGCCGTGTCCTGGGCGATGGTGGCAGGCGGCGCGAAACCGTCCTGGCGCGCGAGGCGGGCGTCGGGCGAAATCGATCCCGCTGACTTATCGTCGCCCCCGGCCGTACGCCAAGCGGTGATTCCGGCGGCGAGGATGACGAGCATAACGCCGCCCGCGACCAACATCAGCGGGCGGCCGGGCAGCATCGTTAATCCGCCTTCTGTTGCCTCTCCAGCGCCTTCGCCAGCGCCCGCCCCTGGCCTGGCGTTGCGTCTGGCACCAGGCCGTAGATTTCGCGGCCTTCGTGGTCTTCGGGCAGGTATTCGGTGATGGGCAGGCCCTCTTCGTTCACGAACAGGAGGCAGTGGCAGTACTTGAACTTCTGCATCTCATCGCAGGCGCAGATCCAGTCGCGGCGCTTCACTTCCTCTTCGCGCGGGAGGTAGAGGCCCTCGGGCCATTCGCCCTTCTCGTCTTTCTGCGGGTAGAAGTTGCAGGGGCAAAGCGGGCGGCCGAAGTTGTCGATGTTCGAAGCGAGCCCGAGCACGACGCCCTCGGTGATGTAGCGGTCAGGGTGGAGGTGTGTACCGGACTTTTCGGCGAACTTCTCGGCGTAGTTCCACATCTTCTTGATGGATTCAGGCTTCGGTTCTTCCATGCGGCCCTCCTGCTCTGCGCCAAGCGTAGCCGCCGTACAACCGCTCTGTCGCCTGCCCGATGCGCGTAACATGGCTGAGATGACCGCTGAGACGGCCCTGGCGATCCACCAGAACATGCTCTGGGCCGACAGGCGCGTCGCCCACCTGGGTGCACGAGGCACGGCTGAGAACGCAGGCTCGTGGTTGCTGATCGACCCCGGCATCGAGTTCCCGCTGTTCAACATGGCCATCGCGGCAGGCAAGCGGACGGACATGCCCGGGCAGGCCACGATCGAGTTCGCGACCGCGTGGTTCCGCGATCGCGGCCTGAAGCAATTCCGCCTGGTGCTGCGCGAACACGCGGATGCCGCACTGCTCGATGCGGCGGAGGAGCTTGGCATGGCGGAAGGTTCGGAACCCATGCCGTCTATGGCTCTTCATCCCCTGGAGACCCCCTCATCGGGGGCGCCCACAGACCTGCAAATCACTGCGGTGAGAGACGAAAAGGGACTCAAGCTCTACACGAAGCAGTTCAGCGGGGCGGACCCGGCGTGGGCTGACGTAATCAAGCGAATCGGCAAGGCTGCAATGAGTCTGCACGGCTTCACCCTCCTGCTGGGCACGGTCGACGGAAAGCCGGTTGCGACTTCAATGGCCGTCGTGACCGGTGACACGGTTGGGATATACAACGTTGGCGTAGACCCGCGATTCCGGCGACGCGGGTTTGGCGAGGCAATCAGCCGGGCGGCGATCGACGTGGGCATCGAAGCAGGGTGCGTGCGCGCGGGGCTACAGTCTTCGGAAATGGGGATCCCGCTCTACCGGCGGATGGGCTTCCGGACCGTGGAGACAT
>JBGOVF010000302.1:0-3882 GCA_041477975.1 Tepidiformaceae bacterium | reverse complement strand
CAAGTACACAAACGGCCTCACTAGTGCGGCTTCGGGGTGCGCTATCCTTCACCCCGGCTATGGCACTGGGACATCGGTGGTTCGCCGCCTTTTGGGACCGGGCCTCCCGGCACGAGGGCCGACAGCAGCGGAGGTCGCGCCGGCAGGTAACGCAGGGCGTCCGGGGCCGCGTCCTGGAGTTGGGCGTCGGCGTCGGGACCAACTGGCCTTACCTGCCCGCGAACGTGACGTACGTCGGCATCGACCCGGACCCCTACATGATCGCCCGCGCCAGGCGGAATGCGAAGCAGGAGGGCTGCGACGTCGAACTCCACCAGGTTCCGGCCGAAAACCTGCCGTTCCCCGACCACTCCTTCGACACCGTTTTCACGACACTCACGTTTTGCACGATCGACGACGTGCCGAAGGCGCTCGCCGAAGTGCGCCGCGTGCTCAAGCCCGGTGGCGAGTTCCGGTTCTGGGAGCACGTGCGGCCCCAGGGCCGCATACGGGGGCGTGTCTTCGACCTCGTGACCCCCGCATGGCGAAGGATCGGGGCCGGATGCCGCCCGAACCGGGATACTGTTGAGGCCATCTCGGGGGTTGGCTTCGAAATCCGGGAACTCCGGCGCGCGCAAATGGGCCCGCTCCCCGTAATTCAGGGAGTGGCGGTCAGCCCTGAGCACGACTAGTGCCGATACAATTTACTTCCGGGTAGCCACGTCGCCGGACGGTGCAGCCCTCGCCCAACCCGGCCTCGTCTCCGACCGTGAGGCAGAGCGTGGAGCGATGCGGTTGCTGCCAACGTCGGAAGTTAAGTTGAATAGTCGCTAGCAACTACCAACCCACTTGAGGGCGCCTTCGCGCGCGAATCGGGGAAGCCCGTGGTCGCGCATGAGGGGTTCGCCCACCCCCGGCGGGGTATCTCCCAATACAGGGCAGAGAGCCACCTTCATACGCTTGTCCCACGTTCGATTCGAACCAGAGGGGGATGGGCCGGGTGGCTCTTCGGAACAGCCTTCGCAGCGCTCGCCGCCGCCGGACCTTCTTCGTCGCGGCTATCCTCTGCCTCGCCCTGCTCACGCTGACCAGTTGCGCCGCCGCGACCACCGGCGGTCAGACGACGACAACCCCGGGCGGCCTCGATACGCAGAACCCCCAGAACGTTTCCTCGGCCATTCAGATCCTGCTGCTCGTCACGGTCGTCTCGCTGGCGCCGGCCATCCTCATCATGGTCACATCGTTCACGCGCATCATCGTGGTCCTCTCGCTGGTCCGAAACGCGATCGGCATCCCGCAGCTTCCGCCGAACCAGGTGCTCATCGGCCTCGCGCTCTTCCTCACCGCCTTCGTCATGGCGCCTGCCATCAAGCAGATCAACAGCGAAGCCGTGCAGCCCTACCTCAACGGCACGATCAGCCAGCAGGAGGCCTACAACCGCGGCGAAACCCCGCTGCGCGCATTCATGCTCAAGCAGACGCGTGAGCAGGACCTCGGCCTCTTCCTCAAGCTCAGCGATACGCCCAAGCCTCAGAACGTGGACGAAGTCCCGACCTACGTCCTCGTGCCGGCGTTCACCATCTCGGAGCTGAAGACGGCCTTCCAGATGGGCTTCGTGATGTTCGTCCCGTTCCTCATCATCGATCTGGTTGTCTCATCCGCCCTGCTCAGCATGGGCATGATGATGCTGCCCCCGGTCATCGTCTCCCTCCCCTTCAAGATCCTCCTCTTCGTCCTCGTGGACGGCTGGTATCTCATCATCGGCTCCCTCGTGGGCAGCTTTAACTAAGGGTGCATGCGTGAACGAAGCAATCGTCCTGGGGCTGATGAAGGATGCGCTCACTACCGCGTTGCTCGTCGGCGCGCCCATCCTCGGTGTCAGCCTGGTCGTCGGTGTCGTCGTCAGCATCATCCAGGCCGTCACTCAGGTGAACGAAGCGACGCTCACGTTCGTGCCCAAGCTCATCGGGGTCTTCGTCGCGCTCCTGATCTTCGGCCCCTGGATGATGGGGACGCTGCTCAACTTCTCCGCCGGTCTGTTCGCCAACATGGCGAATTACGGACGTTGAGGCCGCGCCCGTGCTGAATCTTTCGCCCGAATACACCTACGCCTTCTTCCTCATCCTGCTCCGCACCAGCGGGATGCTCGTTTCGGCGCCACTGCTCAGCCACAAGGGCATCCCGTCGTACACGAAGGTGGGCTTCGCCGTCTTCTTCGCCCTGGTTCTTGTCCCCCTTCAGAAGGACCGGATGCCGGACCCGCCCCAGAACATGGGCATCCTCGCCGATGCTGTGATTCGCGAGGTGCTCTTCGGGCTCGGGCTCGGCCTGGCCATGAACCTCGTCTTCATCGGGCTGCAGATGGCCAGCCACATGATCGGCCTGCAAATGGGCTTCGGCCTCGGCGCCGTGTTCGACCCGATCACCGGCGCCGAATTCGGAACGTTCGACCAGTTCTACAGCCTGCTCGTCACGCTGGTGTTCTTCAGCATCAATGGCCACTACATGATCGTCCAAACGCTTGCCGAGACCGTGAAAGCGGTGCCGCTGGGGACGTTTGACCCGTTCGCGTTGAACCCGGCGGGTGTCACGTCACTCGTTGCCGGGCTCACCCTGACCGCGGTCAGGCTCGCTATGCCGGTGATGGCCGCGCTCTTTCTGACGGACCTGGGCATGGGCATGGTCTCCCGCACGGTTCCGCAGATGCAGGTTCTCATCGTCGGCGCCCCGATCAAGATCGTCGTCGGCGTGGTCGTTCTTGGGGCGGCCCTGCCGTTCACGATGCAGCTCATGAACGGCGTGATCAGCACGCAGCTTGCCGGCTCCAGCCAGCAGCTCCTGGGGACCCGCTGATGCCCGGCGAAAAGACCGAGGCGCCAACGCCGAAGCGTCTCAAAGACGCGCGCCAGAAAGGCCAGGTCAGCAAGAGCGAGGAAGTCGTCTCGATCGGCGTCCTGCTCGTCGCCGTCCTCGGCATGCGCGCCCTCGGCCCTGGCCTCTGGAGCGACATGCGCCACCTGCTCCACGACGGCCTCGCCAACCCGGCACACGACGAACTGACCCAGTCCTCGGCCTACAAGCTGGGCAAAGACAGCGCCACGCACACGGTCCTCGCCCTGCTGCCATTCCTCGGCCTGCTCTCACTCGCGGCCATCGCGTTCAACGTGGCCCAGACCGGGTTCATGCTCACCGGCGCCGGGCTGAAGCCGAACATGAATCGCATCAACCCCGGAGCGGGCCTCAAACGGCTCATCTCAATCGACGGCCTCGTCCGCCTGGGCAAGTCGCTCGGGAAAATGTCGATCGTAGCGCTCGTGGTCTACATGACGCTCCAGAGCCGCATCCAGGAACTCTCCGGACTCTCCCAGTACAGCGTGCCCCAGGCCGGCGGGCGCATGGCGACGCTGGCTTTCGATGTGGCCCTCCGGGCAGCCGTAGCTCTCTTCATCCTCGCGGTTGCCGATTACGCCTGGCAGCGCCGCAAGTTCATGAAGCAGATGAAGATGAGCAAGGAGGAGCTGAAGCAGGAGATGCGGGAGAGCGATGGCGACCCGCAGATCAAGGCGGCCATCCGCCGCCGCCGCCAGCAACTTATGAACCGGATGATCGCGGCGGTGCCGAAGGCGGACGTGATAGTCACGAACCCGACGCACTACGCGGTCGCTCTGAAGTATGACCCCGTGACGATGCAGGCGCCGATGGTTATCGCCAAGGGCGAACGCCTCCTCGCCCAGCGGATCAAGGAAGTGGCGCGCAAAGCCGGCGTGCCGGTGCTCGAAGAGCCACCGCTCGCTCGCGCTCTCTTCGCGGCCGTGCCCGTGGGCCAGCACATCCCCGCGAACCTCTTCCACGCTGTCGCCGAAGTGCTCGCCTGGGTCTACGCCCTGCGCACGAAGACTCCGT
>JBGOVF010000082.1:0-8227 GCA_041477975.1 Tepidiformaceae bacterium | reverse complement strand
GGTAGCGCTGGCCATTTTTCTCGCCGTGGCGAGCACCGGTGCGTCGATGCTTTCGCTGCTGCGGCGGCAGGTTCGCTTGCTCGAAGCGCGTCGCGAAGAGACGGCCACGCTCTTGCGGCTATCGCAAGAGTTGGCGCGCGCCGTCTCGCCACGCGAAGGAATGTACCGGCTCTGCCAGGATATGACCCGCGTGGTTCATGCCCGTTCGTGTGCATTACTGATCAAAGGCGCCGACTGGCAGATTCGAAGCAGCTCGGCGAGCCACCCGGCTCCGGTCTCTCGCGAGGAGGCGGCTCTGGCCGACGCCGCACTCGCGAGCGGCCAGCCCGTGCGCTCGTCCGGAGTGGGCGGTGCACGGCTACCGCGGGGCAGTGTCGCGGCCGACGCCCGGCTGGCCTTCGTCCCGTTTCCCGCAGAGAGCCCGGAACGGGGGGTCGTCCGGTTCACTGGGGTACTTACGCCGCCGGCCGTGATCGACGAGCTCCGGCTGCTGGAGGCGTTCGCGAGCGAGGCCAGCCTGGCGGTTCACCGTGCTCGCCTCGCCGAGGAGGCGAGCCGCGTCGAGGCCCTGCAGAAGGCCGACGAGCTGAAGACTGCCCTGTTGTCCAGCGTTTCGCACGATCTCCGTTCGCCGCTGACAGCGATCAAAGCCGCGATCGACTCGTTGCGTGATGGATCGGTCGCGTGGACCGAGGACGACCGCGGCGCCTTCCTTCATACCATCGCTGAACAGACCGACCGCCTGACGACGACGGTCAGCGACCTGCTCGATATGAGCCGGCTGGAGGGGGGAGCCACGCAACCGCACTTCGAGCCGATTGAAGCGAGCGCGCTCCTCGCAGAGGTCGCGCTTGCCGCGAAGACGGTGACAGCTGCTCGCCCGGTCGTCGTGGAGGCGCCCGAGGGGCTCTGGCTGCGCGGTGACTACCCGCTCCTCGTGCAAGCGCTCGGCAACCTCGTGTCCAATGCCGCCCGTTATTCGGTCGCCGGCGGCCGAATCGCGCTGACCGGCGTGCGCTCGGATGGCGAGGTGAGGCTTTCCGTGGGCGACGCCGGGCCTGGTATCGCGCCGGACGACCTCCCCCACATCTTCGAAAAGTTCTACCGTGGGGCCATGATGCGGCACGTACCTGGCACGGGCCTCGGTCTCGCCATCGTGAAAGCGATGGTCGAACTCTGCAACGGCACCGTGGCGGTAGAATCCAGTCCTGCGGGCACCGTGTTCACGATTTCTCTAACCGCCTCGGCGGCGCCACGGTGAGTAAGGGCGCCCGCATCCTCGTCGTGGATGACGACGTGGCGATCTTGCGGGCGCTCCGGCGCGGGCTCGAGGGCGAAGGCTACGCGGTTGAAGCTCTCGAGCGAGGCGCAACAGCCGCGGCCACAGCAGCCGCCTGGAAGGCGGAGGTTGTACTCCTCGACCTGGTGCTTCCCGATAGCGATGGCATCGAGATCTGCAGGAAAATTCGCAAATCGAGCAACGTTCCGGTGATCGTCTTGAGCGCGGTCGGCGACGATGCGCGCAAGGTCCGCGCCCTGGACGAAGGCGCCGATGATTACCTGACGAAGCCGTTCAGCATGGACGAACTGAATGCGCGCATACGCGTTGCTCTGCGCCACCGGGTCAAACAGGCAGTCGGGACGACCATGCGGGCCGGCCCGATCGAGCTGGATGTTGCGCGGCACAGCGTCCGCGTTGCCGGGGAGCAGGTGCACCTGACGCCGAAAGAGTTCGACCTCTGCCGCTACCTGATGGAGCACCAGGGCAAGGTGCTTACGCAGCGACAGATCCTGGCCGCGGTCTGGGGCGCCGAGTACGTAGACGACAGCCACATCCTGCGCACGTTCGTGCACCAGCTTCGGACGAAGCTGGCGAGCGTGAGTGATGGCGCGGCCGAGATGATCGTGAACGACCCTGGCGTGGGCTATCGAATGGAGGTCCCTGCGGCTTAGGCGACTGGCCGACCGGGGCTGCGGCGCGACGTTGCAGGCGCATTCTCACACTCTTTCCAGACACCTTGCGCGGCCTCCGGTGACGAGCCCCACACGTACGCGGCGCGACGATCGCCGCATGGTCACACACGTTGCTTACGACGCAGTCCAATGCCGCACCACGAGCGAATGCATCGACGCGATTCGCGCACACATCGAACTCGGCTGGCGGGTGAGTCAGATTCGAGGACCGAAGGATGGTCCGTTCTACGTGGTCTTCCGCAAGGACGGGGAGGCCGAATGAGCACGAGCATCCTGCTCGTCGACGACGAGCCATCGATCGCTGACGTACTGGCCCGCAACCTGCGGGCGCGCGGCAACGAGGTCCGGGTAGCGGTCACGGGCAAAGACGCGCTCTTCGCGCTCACGGAAGCGGTGCCGGATGTCCTCGTGATCGATATCAACCTTCCGGACCTGACGGGCTGGGAGGTCCTGCGGCGCCTGGCCCCGCGTGACCGCGACCGCGTGCCCGTGATCGTCTTCTCGGCCTCGCCGCTGGCGCCAAGCCGCGTTCAGGAGTTCAAGCCTGCCGGCGTCCTGATCAAGCCATTCCCGGTCGAGGCGCTGGTGCGGCTCGTTGCCGAGGTCACCGCAAAGGAGCCAAGCAATGCCTGATATCGGATTCTTGTCCGTCGCGCTCGGGTCGTTCCTGTTCTTCTGGGGCTGCGCCGAGTTCCTCAAGAGGATTTGACGATGGATGCAGAGAACTTTGTTGCCCTGGTCATCAGCGTAGTCGTGGGCGTCTACCTGCTGTACTGCCTCTTTCGCCCTGAAGACCTGTAAGCGAGACCTCACATGACGCTCCCAGACATCACGTACCTGGCTGTGTACGTAGTAATCCTGCTTGCCCTGGCGAAACCGCTGGGGCTTTTCATGACGGCGGTGTACGAAGGCCGGCGGACGTTCCTCCATCCCGTGCTTCGGCCCGTCGAAAGCGGCATCTACCGGGTCGCGGGCATCGACGAGCAAGCCGAGCAGGGTTGGCGGAAGTACCTGGGCGTGCTCATCGGTTTCCACGTTGCCGGCTTCCTTTTGCTGTACGCGATCCTGCGGTTCCAGAACCACCTGCCGATGAACCCCCAGGACCTGCCCGCGGTGAAGCCCAGCCTGGCGTTCAACACGGCCGTCAGCTTCATGACGAACACGAACTGGCAGTCGTACGGCGGCGAGACCACGCTCAGCTACTTCTCGCAGATGGTCGGGCTGACGTTCCAGAACTTCGTCTCGGCCGCGGTGGGCATGGCCGTGCTCGTCGCTCTCATCCGCGGTCTCGCACGCCATTCGGCCGCGACGCTCGGGAACTTCTGGGTGGACCTGGTGCGGAGCACGCTCTACATCCTGCTGCCGCTCTCGGTAATCCTCGCGATCTTCTTGATCTCGCAGGGGGTCATTCAGAACTTCCATTCGTACAAGGAAGTGACCACCATCGAAGGCGCGAAGCAGTTGTTCGGCATGGGTCCGGCGGCGTCGCAGATTGCCATCAAACAGTTGGGCACGAACGGTGGCGGCTTCTTCAACGTGAACTCCGCGCATCCATTCGAGAACCCGACGGCCTGGACGAACCTCGTCGAGATGCTCTCGATCCTGCTCATCCCGGCCGGCCTGGTCTACATGTACGGCAAGATGGTGGGCTCGACGAAGCATGGCTGGGTCGTGCTCGGCGTGATGACGAGCTGGCTCGTCATGATGGCGGTAGTGGCGAACGTGTCCGAGCAAACCGGCAACTCGAACATGACGGCTGCCGGCGTTACCCAGTCGGATGGTGGCGCGCAAGTCGGCGGCAACATGGAAGGCAAAGAGGTGCGATTCGGGATCGGCGAGTCCACGCTCTGGGCCGATACGACGACGCTGGCTTCGAACGGCTCCGTCAACAGTATGCACGACAGCTACACGCCGCTTGGTGGGCTCGTGCCCATGGCCAACATGGCGACTGCCGAGGTCATCTTCGGCGGGGTCGGGAGCGGCATGTATGGCGCGGTCCTCTACATCATGCTCGCGGTCTTCATCGCCGGACTGATGGTGGGACGGACTCCCGAATACCTGGGCAAGAAGATCGAAGCCCGTGAAATGAAAGCGGTGATGGCCGCGTTCCTCTCGTTCTCGCTTGTGATGCTCGCCTGGGCGGCGGTGGGCGCGGTCAACGCGTTCGGTACCGATACGCTTAACAACGGCGGTCCGCACGGGCTCTCGGAGATCATCTACGCCTTTGATTCGGGCTCGGCGAACAACGGCTCCGCCTTCGCGGGCCTCGGTGCGAACGGCACGTTCTACAACCTTGGCATCGGCGTTTGCATGCTGGTGGGCCGCTTCCTCTTCATCGTCCCCGTGATGGTGATTGCAGGCACCATGGTGGCGAAGAAGCGGGTGGCTGTGAGCGCCGGCACGTTCCCCACCGACGGACTGATCTTCGGCGGGTTGCTCTTCGGGGTGATCGTCCTCGTTGGCCTGCTGACCTTTTTCCCGGCGTTCGCGCTCGGGCCCATCGTCGAGCACTTCCAGATGCGCGACGCATTCTTCAACTAAGTACAAGGGCATAAGGAAACACACATGGCAGTCATGGCTGCAGTCGAGAAGAGGAAGAAGCCGCAGGTCTGGACGAGTGAAATCGTACAGCGGGCGATCGTCGATTCGCTGAAGAAGCTCAACCCGGCGACCCTCTACAAGAACCCGATCATGCTGATCGTCGAGATCGGCGCGCTCCTCACTTCGATTCTTTACGTCCGCTACCTGATCGACGGGAAGCCGTTCGAGGTTGGCCGTTTCGAGCTGCAAATCTCGATCTGGCTCTGGTTCACCGTTCTCTTCGCGAACTTCGCCGAGGCGATCGCGGAAGGGCGTGGGAAAGCCCAGGCCGACACCCTGCGCAAGACGCGGACCACGACCCAGGCCCGTAAGCTCCGCGCCGACGGTGTCTCGATGGACCTCGTCTCCTCGATGGACCTGCGGCGCGATGATGTCGTGAGGGTCGAATCGGGCGAGCTGATTCCCGGGGACGGCGATGTCATCCGCGGCGTGGCGTATGTGAATGAGGCGGCGATCACGGGCGAGTCGGCTCCAGTCCTGAAGGAACCTGGCACGGACATCCGCTCATCGGTCACTGGCGGGACGACCGTGGCCTCCGATTGGCTGGAGATCCGGATCACGGCGAACCCCGGCGAAACGTTCCTGGACCGCATGATCGGATTGGTGGAGGGCGCCTCGCGCCAGAAGACTCCGAACGAAATCGCGCTCAACATCCTGCTGGCAGGCCTCACGCTCATCTTCCTGTTGGTGACGGTCACGCTCCAGCCGTTCGCCGATTACTCGGGCAACCTCATTTCGATCGTTGTCCTCGTTTCGCTTCTTGTCTGCCTCATTCCGACAACCATCGGCGGTCTGCTTTCCGCAATCGGCATCGCAGGCATGGACCGCCTGGTGCAGCGAAACGTGCTAGCCATGTCCGGACGCGCAGTAGAGGCTGCCGGTGATATCGACACGCTCCTCCTCGACAAGACTGGCACGATCACGTTCGGCAACCGGCTTGCCGCGGAATTCATCCCCGTGAGCGGGCACCCGGCGGCGAAACTCATCGAGGCTTCGGTGCGCTCTTCCCTCCAGGACGACACCCCGGAGGGCAAGTCGGTCCTCGAACTTGCTCGCCAACAGGGTTTCGGCAACATGGTCGAGACGATGCAAACCAGCGGCGAGTTCGTGCCGTTCTCGGCGGATACGCGAATGAGCGGCGTGCACCTCAACGGCACTTCGACCATGAAGGGCGCCGCGGACGCGGTGATCACGGCCTCGGGCAACGCGTCCACGAAGGAATACGACGACGCCGTCGCGCGCATCTCCGGAGAAGGCGGCACCCCGCTGGGTGTGATCGAGAACGGCGAGGTGCTGGGCCTCATCTATCTCAAGGACACCGTGAAACCGGGCATCTCCGCTCGAATGCAGGAGCTGAGGCGAATGGGGATCCGGACCATCATGGTCACCGGGGATAACGCGTTGACCGCCGCGACGATCGCCAGGGAAGCGGGAGTCGACGACTTCATCGCCCAGGCGAAGCCAGAGCATAAGATCGAGCGCATCCGCTCCGAACAGGCTGAGGGCCGGCTTGTTGCCATGACCGGCGACGGCACGAACGACGCCCCGGCGCTGGCCCAGGCGGACGTCGGCGTGGCGATGAACAGTGGCACGCAGGCCGCGAAAGAGGCCGCCAATATGGTCGACCTCGACAGCGACCCGACGAAGCTGATCGAAATCGTCGGCATCGGTAAGCAGCTGCTGATGACGCGTGGCGCGCTCACCACCTTCAGCATCGCGAACGACGTGGCGAAGTACTTCGCCATCCTGCCGGCGGCCTTTGCGGTCACCTACCCACAGCTCGATTCGATGAACATCATGAAGCTGCACAGCCCGGAGAGTGCGATTCTCTCGGCCATCATCTTCAACGCACTCATCATCATCGCGCTGGTGCCGCTCGCCCTGCGGGGCGTGGCCTACCGGCCCATTGGCGCGGGTCCGCTACTCGTCCGCAACGCGCTCATCTACGGTGTGGGCGGAATCATCGCGCCGTTTGTCGGTATCAAGCTCATTGACCTGCTCGTTACGCTGGTCCACCTGGCCTGAGAGAAGGAACTGATATGGAATCCACGTGGAAGGACATTCGCAAGGAGCTGCGGCCGCTCTTCGGAGTGACCATCGCGCTTCTCATCATCACCGCGGTGATCTATCCCCTGGTTGTGACGGGAGTCGGGCAGGTGCTGTTCAACCGGCAGGCCAACGGCAGCTTCATCTCGGTGCACGGCCAGGACGTTGGGTCGAGCCTGGTCGGCCAGGCCTTCACGGGCGACCAGTACTTCCAGGGCCGGCCTTCGGCGGCCGGCGCAGGCTACGACGCCGCGAACTCCAGCGGTTCGAACCTGGGCCCGACGAGCGACAAGCTGTTCAACGGCATCGCCGATGACCCGGCAACGCCGGACGCCGACGAGTCGTTCGCGGGAATCACGCAGCGTGTCGCCACGTTCCGCGACGCCAACGGCGTGCCGGCGAACCAGAAGCTGCCCTCCGATTCGGTCACGGCGTCCGCAAGTGGCCTCGATCCGCATACTTCGCCCGCGACCGCCAGGTTGCAGGTGGCCCGCGTCGCGAAAGCCCGCGGCACCGACGAGGCGGCCGTGCGGAAGCTCGTCGACGACTACACCGAGAGTCGCGCCCTTGGGTTCATCGGCGAGCCGCGAGTGAACGTGCTTAAGCTCAACATCGAGTTGGACAAGCGTTTCCCGATGGCGAAATGAAGTCGGCGGAGGACGAACGGCCCGACCCCGATGTGCTGTTGCGAAGGCTACAGCGGGAGGACCAAGCGGCAACCAGGGGACGGTTGCGGCTTTACCTTGGGGCGGCGCCGGGCGTGGGGAAGACCTACGCGATGCTCCAGGAGGGCCACCGGCGCCACCAGCGCGGTACCGACGTGGTCGTTGGGTTCGTCGAGACGTATACCCGGCCCCTGACTATGGAAGCCGCGGAGGGCCTTGAGGTAATCCCCCGCAGGAAGGTCGAGTACCAGGGCGTCCCGCTCGAAGAGATGGACACTGACGCGGTCATCGCACGGAAGCCGCAGGTCGCGCTGGTGGACGAGCTCGCGCACACGAACGCGCCGGGTTCGAAGCACGCCAAGCGCTACGAAGACGTGAGCGAGATTCTCAACGCCGGGATCACGGTGATCTCCACGCTCAACATCCAGCATCTGGAGAGCCTGAACGACGTGGTCGCGGGCGTAACCGGGATCCATGTCCGGGAGACAGTACCGGACGCGATCGTGGACGAGGCCGATGAGGTGGAGGTCGTGGATATCTCCCCCGAGGCGCTTCGGTCGCGGATGAGGCACGGAAACATCTACCCCAAGGAGCAGGCCGACCGGGCACTAGAAGGCTTCTTCCGTCCCGGGAACCTCGCGGCGCTGCGCGAACTTGTGCTCCGGCGGGTGGCGACGGAGGTCGGCCAGCAGCTCAGCGAGTACATGCACGAGCATCGGCTGGAGGGCTGGGAGGCCGGCGAACACATCCTCGTGCTGCTCGACAACACGCACGCTTCGGAGGTAGCCGTTCGCCGGGCCTGGCGTTTGGCGCACGCGCTCAACGGCGACGTTCTCGCGGTCTACCCGGCGCCTCTGGCGACGGAGCAAGGACTGACACACATCCTGACGGTGGCGATGGACCTGAATGCGAGCGTGCGAGAGTTGCCCGGGGTGAGCGTC
>JBGOVF010000262.1:0-4283 GCA_041477975.1 Tepidiformaceae bacterium | reverse complement strand
CATGAGCACGCCCCACATCGGCTTGGAAAGGAGCGCGACCCAGGCGGCAATGCTGTACAGCCACGAGGCCTCGGAACGGCTCCAGCCATGGTCGGTGAGGAAAGGCACCAGGTGGAGCAGCAACGCGCCGATGCCGATGTTCGCGATGCCGTAGGCGAGAATGATCAACCAGATCGTGCTGGTCCGGATCGCTTCCGGACGGGTCCACTGGATCTCCGAGACCGAAGACAGCTTCTTCTTCGTGGCGCTCAAGGCGGCCGCCGCCTCTGGCTCGAGCCCGTCGGGGTGGAGGCCGAAGTCCTCTGGGGCGCGGCGCATGATCATGGCCGATGGGATGATCAGCACCCAAACCATCACACCCAGCGCGATCCAGGCATCGCGCCAGCCCCACGCGCCGACGACATGCGAAACGATCGGCGTCATCAGCACGCCGCCAAGTGAAACGCCCGACGATGCGATCGCGACGGCCATCCCCCGCCGCGCGATGAACCACTTGGAAATCGTGACGTTCACTACGAGGTTGCCGAGCAGCGCATTCCCGACCGTCTGCGCCACGCCTCGCGCCAGGTAGAACTGCCAGAGCTCGTGCACCTGGCTGGTCGCCACAAGCGCGCCGCCACAGATGACGCCACCCACGAGCATGAGTGGCCGGGGCCCGCGCCGGTCGATCATCGCCCCGATGGCGAAGCCAACGATTCCCATGACGACGGTCGAGACGGTCTGGACAGCGGAGAACTCGCTCCGCGTCCAGCCCAGGTCCAGTGTCATCGGCTTCAAGAACACAGTGGAGGCGTAGGTCTGCGTGCCCACCGCGACGAACTGCGCCACCAGCGCGACACCGACGATGTACCACCCATAGAACGCGAACGGGCGCTTCACTATGCCCGCATCCTACGAGCTTCGTGCGGCGTTGCCAGTTCGCCGCTCGCCACGCCCCGCGTTACGCTCGCCCACATGCCCACGCCCCTCGAAGCGCTCGGTGAGGACTACGCCTCCTGGTGGATCGACTTCCTTGGCGAGCACAACCATGTCGGCGGGCTGGAAACGACGAAGTGGCTGCTCGAGCGCTCCCGCCTCCAACCGGGCGACCGAATGCTGGACTGCGGCGCCTTCGTCGGCGCGGCCGCGCGCCTTGTCGCCGCGAAAACGGGCGCCCGCGCGGTTGCCTGCGACCTCAATCCCGAGTTCCTTGCCGCCGGCCGCCAACTCGAAGGTGGGAACAGCGTCACCTGGGTCGTCGCAGCCACGCAACGCCTCCCGTTCCGCGATGGCGCCTTCGCGAGCGTCTGGTGCCTGGACACGTACATCGCCCCCCGCGAGGTGAGCCGCGTTGCCGCCGCGCGCTCCACGCTCTGCCTCTGCTCCGAAGTGCCCGTCGATGCGCGCGGCGGTGTGGAGGCCTTTATCGAGGAATGGGCCGAATTCGGCTGGGAGTTGGCCGCCCACCGCCAGCTGAGCAACGAAGCCACCCAGGCCTGGCGCTTCGCCGAAGCCGAGATGGCGAGCAAGCGGCACCAGTTCGAGAAGCGCTACGGCACCCGCGGATACCTCGCCCAACTGGACCTGCTCGCCGCCATGGTCATGGCCTACGAACGTGGCGAGCAGGGCCACGGCCTGTTCGTCTTCGCCCGCGGCTAGTAAGCCCGGACCGCCCCATATGAACTGGTATAATTGATGTAACCGTAGGAGGCCGCGAATGAAACGCCGCGTGAACGCACTTGAGGCACGACGCCACCTCGGCGAGCTCATCGAAAGCGTCTACCACCGCGGCGACGAGGTGATCATCGAGCGCGCCGGCAAACCGATGGCCGTGGTTATCCCGGCCGAACGCTACGAAGCGATGGAGCGAAACCGCGAACGGCTCTGGGAGATGATCGAGGAGATCCACAAGAAGAATGCTGGCGCAGACCTTGATGAAATCCAGCGGGAAGTCGATGCCGCCATCCGTGAAGTCCGCGGCCTCCCACCCGAGTAATGCGGGCGGTCCTCGATGCAAACGTCTTCGTAAGCGCTCTGCTCGTTGAACTGGGCGCGCCTTGGGCTGTCCTCGATAGCTGGCGGCGCGGCGAGTTTGAACTCGTTACCACACCTGAGTTGCTCGCCGAACTGAGAGATGTATTCGCGCGACCGTCGATCTCGCGGAGACTTATTGAGGCACCTGACGCAACACTTCAGCGGATCGTGAATGTTGCTCTGCAGGTCCGAGCCGTCCAGCGGCTCGATGTCATCGTCGACGATCCGTCCGACAATCGCTTGCTCGAAGCCGCAATCGCAGGCGACGCCGACTTCATCGTCTCGGGTGACCGCCACCTTTTGTCCCTCGCGTCGTACGCCGACGTGGCCATCGTCACGCCGGCGCGGTTCGCAGCGATCCTCGCAGAGCAGCGAAGCGGCTAACCCACCACCAGCACCACCACCCCAGCAACGCACAACCCCGTGCCCACCCCAATCCGCCGCGTCATCCGCTCGTGCAAGAAGATGATCGACAACGGCAGGGCCATCAGCGGAGACGTCGATGAAAACACGGCCGCCCGCGCCGCACCGAGGTCCGTGACTGAGTAGACGTAAAGCAGGCTGCCGAAGGCCGTGCCGAGCAGTCCGGCGGCCGCGATAGCGGCGATGTGGCCGCGGTTTCGAAAGGGCGCAGCCAACTGGGGACGCTGCGTCGCGAACGCGAAGGCGAGCAGCGCGCCCGCCCCCGCGGGGGTGCGGATCGATCCGGCGGCGATCGCGTGGAGGTGGCCTTTCGCGGCTGCCAACCAGAGCGTGGCAATGGTCCAGAAGAACCCCACCAGGAGCAGCAGGATGTAGCCCGAAAGCGTCGGTCGCGCAAAGACCCTCGCCGATGGCAAATCGGCGAACACAGCGGCTGCCGCCTCAGCGGCGGGCACGGCTGGCAAGGGTTGCGGTGCGCCCCCGGCCGCCGGAATGACCACGAGGTAGATCCCCGCCCCAACCAGCATCGTGCCCACGGGCAGCCCCCAGCTAAAGGGTTCCCCAAGCAGCACCACCCCGCCCACAACGGTCATGCTGATGAACAACGCCATCGTGATCGGAAACGTCCGCTGCATCCCGATTCTCTGCAGGGCGAAGATGTAAATCGTGTCGCCCAGGCCATAGCCAACCACGCCGCTCAGCATCACTTCGACAAGCGTGCGGGTTGAGGCGTCCTGCAGATCGCCGAACTGTCCCGAAGCCAGCAGGATGAAAGGCAACACAAGCGTGGCGGCCGAAAGCCGCAGCGCGCTCAGCACGACAGGCGCCGTCCGAGCGCCAAGCGACGTGAGGGCCACGCTCGTCGCGGACCAGGTCATGGCTGCGAGCAGCGCGGCTATCTCTCCCACGCAGCCGCATCCTACGGGGCAATCGCGAACAGGGAATCAGGCGACGGGCGCGAACCGTTCCAGCAAGGACGAGCAGTCGAGTTCCGTGATGGCCGCGATCGAGCGGTCGGTCATGGCGTTGCCAAGCGCTACTCCGCGGTCGTTCGCCAGGTCGATACTCCCCCCGGCGATCACCGGGTAGGCCAGGCAGAACAGCACCGAGACCCGGTAGTCCTCCCAGCACTGCTCCCACGAGTAGTTCTTGACCCCTGCCTTCGCCAGCTTGTCGTAATACCCGCGCAGGAGCTCCTCTTCGTGAGTCTTCCGGTCCGCCGGTTGCATGCTCTGACTGGTGAAGTAGCCGATGTCGTATGGCCCGCGGGCCCGGACTGCGATCTGCCAATCGACAAACGTGAGCGGCTGCTTCCCGTCCGGGCTGCCGAAGAAGATGTTGTCCAGCCGCGCATCGCCGTGGCAGAGCATGTGCGGCGCCGTCGCCATCGCGTCCTGAATGCTCGCGAGGCGCGCTCCGAGCCTCGTCGCCAGCTCCCGTTGATCCGCAGTCAGCCGCTCTCCGAACTTCTCCAGGAACGGTCCGATCGCCTGGCCGTAGGCGATCGACACGAACTGCTGGACCGGCGCGTTGCTCGCCGGGATCCAGTCCAGGGCCGCGAGTTCAGCCGAATCGCACCAGCGCGCGTGAAGATCGCCGAGCTTGTCGACGATCAGACGGGCCTGGTCAAATGTGCAGCCCTCGATCTGATCGCCAATGGGGATCGCCGCCAGGTCCTCGAGCAGGAGCACATACTTGATCGCCTCGGGTTCGCTGCTGGCGTAGTAGCAGCGCGGAGCGCCCACGCCGCAGTGGCCTGCAAGCTCCTGGTAGAAGCGCATCTCCTTCGCGTAAAACCCGAGCGCGTTGGCGATGCCCTTGCCGCCGGGATCGGCCGTCGGGATCTT
>JBGOVF010000521.1:0-2627 GCA_041477975.1 Tepidiformaceae bacterium | reverse complement strand
CGCGAGCTACTACAAGCAGATCGGCATCGCGCGCTACTTCGCCGCCGGCTCGATCTATGGCTGGTACTGGGTCACGGACTTTGGAACCACAAACGATGGCACGAGTAGCGCGGGCACGGGCTCCGGTGGGGGCGCGCCCGCCACGCCGACGGCTCCGCCGGCTGCGAACGCGCCCGCCACGATCGCTTCGCCCGCGAACGGCGCGACTCTTCCGGGGGCGAACGCGAGCTTCGCCTGGGCCGCCGGCAGCGGGGCGCTGGAGTACTTCCTCTACGTCGGCACCTCCCAGGGGACGAACAACCTCTACGGGGCATCGCAGGGGCTTGGGCGGAGCGCGACGGTTGGCAACCTGCCGACAAATGGCAGCACCGTCTACGTCCGCCTCTGGACGCGGTTCGCGAGCGGCTGGCAATTCGCTGACACCTCCTACCGTTCGGCGACGGCGGCGGCAAACCCGGGCGGGGGCGGGACGACGCAGGCCAAGGCGGCGCTGGTCAGCCCGACCCCCGGCGCCACGCTATTCGGCGCGACGCAGACGTTCACGTGGACCACCGGGACGGGCGCTCTGGAGTACTTCTTCTACCTGGGGACGAGCGTTGGTTCGAACAATCTGATCGGGCGGTCGGTAGGAACGGCCACGACGATCGCGCTATCGAACCTCCCGGCCAACGGTCAGACAGTCTATGTGCGGTTGTGGACGAGGTTCGCAAGCGGCTGGCAGTTCACGGACTACACCTACACAACAGGCTAAACGCCGGGCACCGACCGAAATGGCCGAGGACCTACAGCCTCGGCCATGTCACCCCCGAGAGACACGGTTCGAACGGCGCATTCTTACAGCTGCTTTAGTCGAGGTGCGGCGCGAAGAGCTCGCGCAGGCGTGCCGCGATGTCAGCCACCTCGCACAGCTCGCCGGTGGTGACCGCAATGACGAAGTCGTAGAGCGGGTCCTCATCCAAGTCGAGCGGGATCCCGTTGAACTCCAGGAAGGCCAGCATGGCGCCGAGGGCTGCACGCTTGTTCCCGTCCATGAATGGGTGGCCAATCACGATGGACTGGAGGAGAACCGCGGCCTTCTCCGCCAGCGTTGAGAATGCCTCTTCGCCGAAAGCCTCAGTTTTCGGCCGCTCGATCGCGGCCTGCAGCTTCTCCGGCCACATGAGCGTGGCGGACTGTCCGTGCTTTGCCATCACCCCGCGGTGGTATGCCACGAGGCCGTCAAACGTCACGTACCGGGTCATTCTGCAAGTCGGCGGAAGACCGTCGGGAATCGGGCGAGGTGTCGCTTTGCGAGGTCGCGATATTCTTCGGCTTCTTCGCCGTCGGCGTCGCCGCAGGTCTCCGTTGCGACAAATGCGGCGGCCAGCTCCTCGGAACTCACGCCGGCTTCCTGCGCGCGCGCCTGCAGGCGGTTGAAGACAGCGTCGTCGAGGGTGATCGTGAGCGTGGTCATGGGAGGATAATAGCAAACGCGATGTGAGCGGCTGGTCGGCTGCAGCGAACCAGCAACCATCGACGAGCCCGAAACACCTGGGCTACGGTAGGATCGAATTCGAGGCGAGGTGCCGATGTCCGCTGCCGTCATCCTGGATGCCACGCGTACGCCCTGGGGGAAGTTCGGCGGCGCCCTCAAGGATTACGCCGCTTCGGACCTCGCCGCCCTCCTCATCCGCACTCTGGTCGAACGCAACCACCTCGATCCGGGGTCGGTCGAGAACGTCATCCTCGGGCAGGTGTTGCAGGCCGGCGCGGGGCAGTTGCCCAGCCGCCAAGCACTGATCGCAGGCGGGTTGCCCGATTCCACGCCGAGTACGCTCGTGAACAAGGTTTGCGGGAGCGGCATGCGCGCGGTCACCCTGGCTTCGCAGCTCATCCGGGCAGGCGAGCACGAACTGATCCTCGCCGGCGGCATGGAATCGATGTCCAACGTCCCCTACTACGACCACTACACGCGCTGGGGCGCCCGCATGGGCGACAAGACACTGGTCGATGGGATGGTTCACGACGGGCTCTGGTGCGCCTTCGACAACGTGCACATGGCCAACCAGGGTGATGACATGGCTGCCCGCCGCGAAGTTTCGCGCGAAGAGATGGACGACTGGTCGGTGCTGAGTCAGCACCGCTGGGGCGCGGCCTTCAAACGCGGCTACTTCGACCGCGAGGTCACGATCGTCCCAAACCCGCGCGACCGGAACCACGTGGGCCTTGCCAGGGACGAATGCCCGCACCCCAACTCAACCGCCGAACGGCTGGCGCGCATCGCGACGGTGTGGGGCACGAAGGCCATCACCGCCGGCAACGCTCCAGGCGTGACGGACGGCGCGGCGGTGCTCCTTGTGGCTTCGGAGGAGCGGGCGGTAGCAATGGGTGCGAAGCCCATCGCGCGCATCATCGGGCACTCCGAAGTGGCGACGAAGCCGGCCGACTTCCCCGTGGCCTCCGCTTTCGCGATTCAAAAGCTGCTGAAGCAGGCGGGCATCGAACTTGCCGACATCGATGTGATCGAGGTCAACGAGGCGTTCGCCTGTGTGCCCCTGATCTGCGGACAGGAGTTGAACTGGGACCCGGCGAAGGTGAACCGCAACGGCGGCTCCGTGGCCATGGGCCACCCGATCGGGGCCAGCGGT
>JBGOVF010000377.1:0-3416 GCA_041477975.1 Tepidiformaceae bacterium | reverse complement strand
GGGCTTCTTCGACCGCGGCTCGTTTCGTCGGCAAGCCACTGGCCTCGAGGGCGTCCTTCATGAGCTTGTCGTCGATCTCGATGTTGGTGCGCATGCTGCCGGCTCCTTTGTGTACCGAAACCAGCATATCATGTGTACGCGCGCGGGTATCAGGTATCAGGTTTCGGGTTTCGGGAGAGCGACTCGGGCTGGGCCGCGGGCCGCGGCTCAGTCCAGCGGCGACCATTCAGCGTTGCTCATGATCCTGCTCTCCCACTGGTCACGCACCGCCAGGCCGCGGACGAAATAGTGGTCCGGCGCTTTCATCTCGGGCGGGTAGTCGGTGGCGAGCAGATTGCGGACGAACATCTCGGGCGGGTCGATGAGCTTCTGGATGAGGTAGACCTCGGGCCGCACGCCCGCGCCGTACGCCACCTGGAAGAACGCCGGGTGGCTGATGCGTGCGCGCACTTTGCCGGTGCCGGCGGCGGCGGGGCGATACCAGCTCTCGCCGGCCATCGCGACGTAGTCATCGAGGCTTGGCGGCCAGACGACGTCCTCGACATACATCGTGCGTTCATGCCGCTGCTTCGCGTCGGCGCCGACTGTCGCGAAGTCGATCTCGTTCAGTTCGGAGAAGCGCGTCGGCGTGAGTACGGAGGACACGACATCGCGCCGCAGCGTATCGAGGTGGCTCGCGAAGCCCGCCAGTTCGCCGTGCTGGAGTGACTCCGAGAGGCGGCCAAGGGCGCGCGCGTCCTTCACCGCACTGATCGTGACGATGTTGTTGGGGCGGCTGCTGGCGTTCGCGTGGCGCCAGTACCAGATAAGGCGGGCGTCGTCATCGCGGGCGAGGCGGGGCATCCACGTGTCGCGGTAGGCGGCCTCGAATTCGGCCCCGGTCCCGGCAAGGATCTCGTGACGTTCGTGGAGGAAGAGCATCGGGCGCCTCCTACGGCAGCGGCGACCACGGCGCTGCGCGCAGCACACGGGTCGTCCAGGTATCGGTGAAGGGCGTAGGGGCGTGGGTGGCCGACCACGGCGCGCCCTCGCCGGCTTCGCCATCGAGGTAGTACTGCGCGAGGGCACCCAGGTCGCGAACGCGTTGGAGCAGGACGATTTCGCCACGGCGGCCGGCTACGGCCACGGGCCTAAAGGCGGCGGTGAGCTCGGTCAGGCCCGGGGCCGACGGGTCGATATTCCCCCCGTAGGCGGCGCGTACGGCCTCAGGCCCGGCTTCGAAGGCGCCGCCGTCCGCCTGGATCGTGTCTTCGATGTACATGGTCCGGTCGTGATCGGCTCCGCCAGGGGAGACGGCAGCCAGTGATGGCCCGTGGAAGGGCGACCAATCGAGGGGTTCGTGGATGGCGGCGACCGTGCCGTACCGCATGCGGTCCATGCGATAGGCGAGGTCCTGGAGGTCGCCGGACTGGACGCGCTCCCCGAGCCGGCCCCACGCATCCCAGTCTTCCACGCCGGTCACGGTGACCACGTTGAAGGAGATACTGCTGCCGTGCGCGTGGTTGAAGTACCAGAGCAGGCGCGTTCCCGGATCGGATGCGACAGCGGGCATCCACTCGTCCCGGACAAGCTTCTCGAAGTTGTCCTGGTGGAGGCCGATGACGCGGTGCGTTTCGCGGATGACGAGCATGGGAGGCTCCTGAGAGTGGGAGCACTCTAGCAGCGTGCGGTCGAGGGCGTCAGGCTTCGGGTGCCGCCGACCCCGCGTACGGGATAGCGTACGATGTGTGCATGAAGACGGTTTCGGCGACCAACGCGCGCGAGATGCTCTATCGGTTGATTGATGAGGTGGCCAGCAGCAGCGAACCGATCCAGATTTCCGGACGGCGTGCGAACGCGGTGCTCATTTCAGAAGACGATTGGCGTTCGATCCAGGAGACACTCTACCTGCTTGCGATCCCCGGAATGCGGGAATCGATCCGCGAGGGGCTTGCGGCGCCGCTTGATGAGTACGACGACGACCCCGGCTGGTGAACGAATGGCGACTCGTGTTCGCCAAACGTGCGCAGAAAGACGCCCAACTGATCGCCGCGGCGGGACTGCGCCCGCGGGTGGAGACGCTCCTCGCCATCTTGCGAGAGGATCCGTTTCGGTCGCCGCCAACGTTTGAGAAGCTCGCCGGCGATTTGATCGGCGCATACTCCCGGCGCATCAACCTCCAACATCGGCTTGTGTACCAGCTGCTAAGCGAGGAGCGCATCGTCAGGGTGATCCGGATGTGGTCGCACTACGAATAGCCGTGCGCCGGACGACTTACAATGACGGCGGAGGTTCGGATGAGTATTCGGCAGACGGCAGCGCGACTGGAAAACGGAGACGTGATGTCGCGCGAGGAGTTCCACCGCCTTTACAGCGATTGCGAGGGCCTGGAGCGGGTAGAGCTGATAGAGGGAGTGGTCTACATGCCGTCACCAATTCGATTCGAAGGCCACGCCGAGGAACAGGCACTTGTGATGGAATGGCTCGCCGCGTATGCGGCCAGGCACTCCGACGTGCGGTGGAGCCCTCCCGGCTCGGTATTGCTCGACGACCAGAACGAGCCCGAGCCCGACGCGATGCTGTTCCGAATGCGGCCCAATCGTCTCGAAGACGGCTACGTCCTCGGCGCGCCGGAGCTGGTCGTGGAGATAGCGGCGAGTTCGAAGTCGCGCGACCTGCACCAGAAGAAGCGCGCATACGAGCGGAACGCCGTGCTGGAGTACATCGTTTGGCGGACCGAGGACGGCGTGATCGACTGGTTCGACCTGCGAGACGGCAAATACGCTGAACGTACCCCGGATGCGGACGGAGTCATCGAGAGCCGCGAGTTCCCCGGCCTGCGGCTGGCCGTGAAGGCGATGCTGGCGAAGGATCGGGCGGTGGTGCTGGCCGCGCTGGGGTAGCGCGTGGCCGGACGAACCGGGCGAACGATGGCGGTGTGAAGGACGCAGCTCCAACGCGGCGTTCGATTCGCCGCTTGCCTTGAGGCCGGCGCTGAACGCCTCGCTCGTCGGCGACGACTACGTCACCTTTGCATCGCGAAGACGATGTGGTGGACGAACTGCGCCGCGGCGCGGTTCGACGACGATCCGGGGGGATCGCGGGTGGCCTGGGCGCGGGCGGGCGGGCGGAGTCGGTGTCGCCGTGCGGCTTAGTGGTCGCGCTCGCGTTCCAGCGGTGGCAGACAGGGCAACCGCTTAATGGGTCGCAACGCCGCTCGTCCTCGCGTTTTCGATGCCCCGGCCCTGGAGCCGGCTGTCGCCTACTTCCACGCGGCCATGGAGAGGGTGGTGCGGATCGGCCCGGACGACGTAGCGCGGACGAAGCTGAAAATGGGACCTCGCATACGAATAGCTGTGCCGCGCTCGTCACCACGAGGCGCAATGTTGGCCATAGGATGGGCACGGCGCCACGGACGAGGGGTACGCTGGCGGCAT
>JBGOVF010000034.1:0-10914 GCA_041477975.1 Tepidiformaceae bacterium | reverse complement strand
GGCCGCGTCACCAGAGATCTTGGGGTGCGTGATTGGAATCTGCCTCTTCCTGGCGACGCGCCGCGTCAGGTGCTCGCCGCGCCACCGTCCGTCCCCATCCACTCCTACGAACTAGAGGTGGCCGGCTATCTGAAGGGCGCAGGGCCCCAGCTACTGGTGGTCCACCAGGTGGTCAACACCGGCGCGGCCGCCGCCGCTCCCGGCGCCATGCGCGGGCCCGACCTCGGCGCGCAAGGCCTCTTCTTCCTTGTGCCCGAGACGGCCTGGGGGCAGGGCGGCTGGGCGGCTCCGTTCGGGCCTGATGGCCGGATCGTCCAGGCGAAGAACGGCGCCGCGGCCCTGGACAGTGCTACACGAACGCCCATCGGCTTTCTCGCCGGGAAGTCCTTCACGCAGGTCGAAGCCGAGGTTCGCACTCTCGCGAAAGCCGCGCCCTAAAGCGCCCCCTTCGTGCTCGGCACATCCCCACCCCGCCGGGCGTCCACCCGCACAGCCGCATCCAGCGCCCGCGCAAGCGCCTTGAAGCACGCTTCTACCTTGTGGTGGTCGTTCACCCCGGCCAGGGTCTTCACGTGTACCGCCGCCTTCATCGCAAACGCAAACGACTCCAGGAAGTGGTTGAACAGGTCCGGCGGCAGGCCCCCAACCTCCCGTCCCACGAGCCGCAGATCCAGCGCCGCATACGGCCGCCCACTCAGGTCCACCGCCGCGAAGCCCAGCGCCTCATCCAGCGGCATGTACGCCGAACCAGCACGAACGATCCCCGCCTTGTCGCCCAGCGCCTGCGCGAACGCCTCGCCCAGCGCAATCCCGCAGTCCTCGATGGTGTGGTGCTCGTCGACGTGGAGGTCGCCCTTCGCCCGCACCTCAAGGTCGAATACGCCGTGCTTCGCGATGTGGCTCAGCATGTGGTCGAAGAACCCGATGCTGGTTTCGGTCACGAACCGCCCCGACCCGTCCAGGTTCAGCACGATCTCGATGGTCGTCTCGGCGGTCTTGCGTGAAACCCTCGCTATCCTGGCGCTCATTCCTTCTCCACTTCTTGTAATGCCGCCAGCAGCCGGTTCGTATCTTCCGGCCGGGCCGCGCTAATCCGAATGTAGTTCGACAGGTCCGGCCGGTCGAAGTAGCGCACAAGCACGCCCCGCCGGCGCAGTGCCGCGGCCACGTCCTTCGCCTTTCGGCCGGACACTTCGAACAGCACGTAGTTCGCATCCGATGGCAGCGGTTTCAGCCACCCGAGGGCCGCCACCGCCCGGCTCATCCGCTCCCGCTCAGCCGCGATGCAGCGCACGCCTTCGAAGATCTCCGCGCGGTGTGCGAGCGCTGCCCTCGCCGCGGCATCCGCCGCCACGCTCACGTTGTACGGCTGCTTGATCGCCATCATCCGCTTCGCCAACTCGGGATGACTCACCGCATACCCGACCCGCAATCCCGCCAGCGCCGCCCACTTGCTAAAGGTCCTCAGCACCACCAGGTTGGGATGCGCTGCTATTAGGGCCACCACCGATTCCCCGCCGAACTCGACGTACGCCTCATCAATCACGATCAGCGCGGGCAGACCGCACAGCCGGGCAATCTCCTCCCGCGACGCCGAATTGCCTGTCGGGTTGTTCGGCGAAGTAATGAAGACGATCCCCGCCCCCGCCTTCACGGCCTGTTCGATGCCCTCCACGTCCAGCGCGAACCCCGCTCCCCGCGGCACCTCCACCGGCTTCGCCCGCGCCACCATTGCAAGGAACCGGTACATCCCGAATGTCGGCGTAGCGATCGCCACCGCGGCAGGCATCACCAGCCGGATGATGATGTCGATCAGGTCATCTGCACCCGACCCCGCGACAATCTGCTCCGGCTCCACGCCAACGTAATCCCCGATCGCCGCTCGTAGCGCGTTCTGTCCGGGGTCCGGGTAGATGTGCAGGTCGGCCTGCCGAACCGCTTCGAGCACCGCCGCGTGCGCCCCGTACAGGTTCTCGTTCGCGTCCAGTTTCACCAGCCGCTCGACGGGCAAGCCGATCTCGGCCGCAAGCGCGTCCAGCGGCTTAACGGGAACGTATTCTTCGAGTTCGTCGAAGTCCGGGCGGATGAGTCGGCGCAAATCCATGGTCAACGGCCCTGGATGCGGCGCTCGACAGCCCGCGCGTGCCCCGTCAGCCCCTCGGCCCGTGCCAGCACGCTCGCATGCCGTGCCAGCTCCTCGGTCATCTCCTCGGGGATGTTCACCACGCTGGTAATCTTCAAGAAGTCATTCACGCTCAGCGGCGAACTCCAACGCGCACTGCCGCCCGTCGGCATAGTGTGGCTCGGGCCGGCGGTGTAGTCGCCAATCGCCTCCGGAGATGACTCACCGAGAAACAGCCCACCGGCATTGCGCACCTTCGGCGCGTAAGCCAGCGGCCGCTCCACCAGCAGGCAGAGATGCTCGGGCGCGTAGCCGTTCGCCAGCTCAATGGCGTGGTCGATGTCGTTCACGAGGATGCAGCCGCCGCGGTTTTCCAGGGCGGCCCGCGCGATCTTCGCCCGCTCCATCGTCCCGAGTTGGCGTTCAATGGCCTTCGATACTTCGTCCGCCAGGTAGTGCGACGGAGTCAGCAGAATCGGGCTCGCGAGGGCGTCGTGCTCGGCCTGCGCGAGCAGGTCCGCCGCCACCAGCTCGGGGTCCGCACTCTCATCGGCAATGATCACCGTCTCAGTCGGCCCGTAAATCGCGTCGATTCCCACGTCGCCGAAAACCTGCTTCTTCGCAATCGTCACGAACAGCCCGCCTGGCCCGCAAATCTTGTCCACGCGGGGAATGCTCTCCGTCCCGTACGCGAACGCCGCAATCCCCTGCGCCCCGCCCGCGCGGAACACACCGTCGACACCCGCGATATCTGCCGCTACCAGCTTCACCGGCGGAATGCTGCCGTCCGGCAGCACGGGGCTCGTCATGTACACCTCGTCCACGCCCGCCACGCGCGCCGGCACCGCGCACATCAACACCGTGCTTGGCAGCGGCGCCCGCGTCCCCGGGATGTACAGCCCCACGCGCTGGATCGCACGCGTCATCTGGCCCAGGCCGTTCTGGTTGAAGTCGAACACCGATCCGCGCATCTGCTGCTCGTGATAGGTCCGGATCCGGCCCGCGGCGAATTTCAGCGAGTCGACGATCTCCTGGTCGACCTCGTCGTACGCCCGTCGAATGTCTTCCGGGCTCACGCGCAATTCGTCGGCCTGGGCGCCATCCACTTTGGAGTTGTAGTAGCGCACCGCGTTGTCGCCGTCTTCGCGCACATCGCGGATGATCCGGCGAACCACCTCGTCCGGGCTCAGTTCCGCCCCGAACGTGCGAAATGTCGTCTCGCGCAGGTCCATCGGCAGCTCTTCGGTATTGAGCGGCTTGCGCGAAAGCAGCAGTTCGCGGCCCTCGGTCGCGTTGCGGATTATCCGCATGCCAGGTACCTCGCCACGGCGACTCGCGCCGCTTCCGTCGAGCGCTGAACGAAGCCATCGACTTCGGCGCTCGTTATGTGCGCGATTGTCGCATCCAGCAGTTCCGGGAGCGAATCAAGGAACGACCCCAGCGTCTCGCCCTCCTCCAGCCCGCCCCGCCGCAAGTGGTTCGAAACCATCGCGCGCATCCGCTCCCAGTCCATTTCGCGCGCCGCCACGTCCGCTGCGACCTGGCGCCAGCGCTCCAGTGTCTCCGCGTCTACGAACCCCGCCTCGATGCCCTCCACGGTGCAGGCGAGCGCTTGCGCGAGCAGCCGCTTGGTCTCCGGGTCGTTCCCGTAGGCGCGGTCGAGTTCGAACTGCAGCAGCCGGTCCATCACATTCGCGCGCATCGCCCCGCCAAGCTCGTCGTGCCGGGCGAAGAACCGCCGGTAGATTCCAGTGATGTACTGCTCGTCCATCACCAGGTGGCTGATGTAGCCAGCGACGAATCCTCGCGTCTCCGCGTTCAGGTATTCCGGCGCCGCAAGGCGGCCGTGCTCGACGAGGAAACCCGCAACGGAGTCCTGGTGGTCATGGGTGTTGAGGTCGAAATAGTGCGTGCTGGACCGGTCCTGCCGCGTAATCACCCGGATGTCGGGCGTCGTCGCGCCAAGGAGGTAGTGGCCCGAATCAGGGTTCAGCGCGCCCTCCGGGAGCGAGGCCGCGACCTGCCGGGCCAACACCATGTGCAGAGTGATCGGAGGCACTTACGGCACCGCCCTAGATTCGGACGCTTTCGATGCTCATCAAGAGGATGCCCTTGCAACCGATGCCCGCGAGCTCATCCATGATCCGGTTCGCTTCCTTCTTGCGGATCATCGCCTTCACGGAATACCAGCCCTCGGCCTGCAGGGGCGCCACCGTCGGCGACTCGATCCCGGGCGTGATCGCACTCGCCCTGGCCAAGATGTCGCGCGGACAGTCGTACTCCACCATCAAGTACTCGTATGCCACGAGGCGCCCTTCGACGCGGTTCTTCAGCACGCGCACCTCGGGCTTGTCTTCCAGCCCCGGCCGGGCGTAGAGCGCGGCATTCGACTGGAACAGCGGCTGCCCTACGACCCTCAGGCCCGCCTGCTGCAACGTAAGCCCGGTATCCACCACATCAACCACGGCGCCCGCGATGCCCAACTGGACCGAGATCTCAACCGCGCCCTCCAGCTCCACGATATCGAGCTGATGCGGGGCGAAGTGCCGTTGCACGATCGAAGGGAACGACGTGGCGATCCGCAGCGTCCGCACCTCGTCAAGGCGCTGCACCGGCGACGCCGCCGGCACCGCCGCGCACAACCGCGACGATCCGTAGTTGAGGTTCAGGAGCAGCGTGGGCTCCAGGCTCTTCTCCGCGACGAAGTCTTTCCCGGTCACTCCCGCGTCGAGGATGCCGTTCGAGACGTACGCCGGGATGTCGCCCGGGCGCAGGAAGTAGAACTCGACGTTGTTTTCTGTGTCGATCGCCGAAAGCGACCCAAGGCTCTTGGTCACGCGATAGCCGCACGAAGCCAGCAGCTCGATCGTGGGCTCGAAAAGCATGCCCTTGTTGGGAAGCGCAACCTTAATCATAGCGATCGGTACACATCTTCCGGCGCGAGACCCTTTTCCGCCATCATGCAGGCGACGTAGTACAGCACCTGCGAAAGTTCGCCGGCGAGCACTTCCCGGCTCTCGAACCGCGCCGCCATCCAGCTCTCCGCCGCCTCTTCCACGAGCTTCTTCCCAATGCCGTGCGCGCCCTGCTCGAACAGCGCAGCCGTCGTCGAGCCAGCCGGCATCTCCCGCTTGCGGCTGGCAGCCAGGACGCAAATCTCATCGAAGGTCATCACAAAACGATAGTCGATCGGCCCGTTCGAATCACGAAATCGGACCACAGGCCTCGTCACTCCTGCCGAGACGGCCGCAGCGATACGTCGGCCGCGGTCACCAGCTCCATCGCGCCGCTGGGGCGCCTCACCCAAAGTGAGCCGTCGTCATTGATCGAGGTTGCGTTGGCCTTGAACTCCTCGCCGGACACCGGCTTGACCGTTACCGCGCGATCCAGCACGCAACTCAGCGCACGGTAACGCGCCAAAGCGTGATCGAACGGCCCCGCGAGGAGATCCTCCAGGTTTCCGCAGACGCGCGCGAGCAGTGCCTCGCGGCTGACCTGGTGGCCCAGTTCCCGCCTAACGCTCGTGGCGATCCGCGCCAGCTCCGGCTCCCGCGTAGGGTCGCCGTTTACGTTGATCCCGATCCCCGGCATCGCCACCACCCCGGCGGGTGCGATTTCGCCGTCAATGAGCATCCCGCAGACCTTGCGTTCACCAACCCAGATGTCGTTCGGCCACTTGATCGCGGCCTCGACACCTTCGTCGGCAATCGCGCCGCAGACCGCCACCGGGACCAGCACCGGCAGGCGCCGGTGGACCTCCATGGGACAGCGCAGGATCAACGTGAAGTAAAGGTTCAGCCGCGCGGGACTGTAGAAGCTGCGCCCGCGCCGGCCGCGGCCCGCCGTCTGTTCTTCGGCGAAGAACAGCGTTCCGTGCGACGCCCCATCCCTGGCAGCGCCGCGTGCCAGGTCCATCGTCGAACCAACCTGCTCGTGGTAACGAAAGTCGCGGCCAATCGCCTTCGTGGTGAGCAACGAGTTGAACTCGGGAATGGAGAACGCAGTCGGTTCGTTCATTGACCCTTCAGGACATGAAAAAGGGGCTCCGCGAGTATTGCGGAGCCCCTGGCGTAGCTAAGACCGGAGTCTTAGGAGGGAAGATGAAACCTGCTAGAACAGCGTCCTAGGAGGTCGCCACCTCCAGCGCTAAGGTCCGGCCGTAACTACGACTGTGATCGTCCATGCGCATCACCTCCTTCCTTACCGAACACGCTATCAATTGCCCGGCCGCCCCGTCAATAGGAATTGTTGACCCGTTGAGCCGTATCGGCGTCTTACCGTCCCTCGTCTTCACCTTCCGCCAACGAGCGACCCGCGCTATTCTGGATTCGTTGTTCCGTTAGGCGGCGTCGGGCACGCCCTTTTTTGGGCCTGCCAAATCTATGGCGCCGCATGTTGGAGGATCCCCTGGTCACGCCCGTGAGCATGAAGCAACTGCTGGAGGCCGGCGTCCACTTCGGCCACCAGACCCGCCGTTGGAACCCGAAGATGCGCCAGTTCATCTTCACCGAGCGCAACGGCATCCATATCATCGATCTGCAACAGACCGTTACCCGGCTTGATTCGGCCATCACCTTCATCCGCGACATGGTCGCCGGCGGCGCGGACGTGCTCGTCATAGGCACCAAGAAGCAGGCCCGCGAGACAGTCGAGATGGAGGCGGTCCGGGCGGGACTCCCGTTCGTCAACAACCGCTGGCTCGGCGGTACGCTGACGAACTTCCGCACCATCCAGAGCCGCGTCCGCCACCTTCAAAACCTCGAGACCTCCATGGCGCGCGGCGACTACTCGCGCCTCACAAAGAAAGAGCAGCTCGATATCAGCAACGAAATCGAGCGCATGAACCGTTACTTCGGCGGCATCAAGCAAATGGACCGGCTCCCCGCTGCGGTGTTCATCATCGATACGGTGAAGGAGAACATCGCCGTCGCCGAATGCACCCGCCTGAGCATCCCGATCGTCTCGCTCGTCGATACGAACTGCGACCCAGACCCCATCTCGTACCCCATCCCGAGCAACGACGACGCCATCCGCGCGATCAAACTGATCCTCGGCAAGGTCGCCGATGCAGCCATCGAAGGGCGCGCCGCCCGCGAATCCGGCGCTGGCGTCGGCGTCCACGGCGACGAGTTCGCCCGGGCGGCCGGTGCGGAAGCTGGGATGGAGTCCGGCAGCTACTCCGCTTCGCCCGACGAGGAGGCCGAGGCCGGTAGCGAGACCTCCGTCACTGTCATCTCGGCGCAGGCCCAGGCGGCTGCCGCCGATGGCCCCGCCCAGGTCGAGGAGTAGCACTCCGTGGAAATCACCACCGCAATGATCAAAGCCCTCCGGGAGAAGACCGGGGCTGGTGTGATGGACGCGAAGCGCGCTCTCGAAGAAGCGAACGGAGACTCGGATAAGGCCGGCGCCATCATCCGCGAGCGCGGAGCCATGGCCGCGGCCAAGCGCTCCGACCGCGAAACCTCCAACGGCGTTGTCGAAAGCTACATTCATGCCGGTGGCCGCATCGGCGTCCTCGTGGAAGTCAACTGCGAGACGGACTTCGTTGCCAACACCGATGACTTCCGCTCACTCGCCCGCAACATCGCCATGCAGGTCGCGGCCATGAACCCCGCCGTCATCGCACCCGACGACCGCGTCCATCACGAAGTCGAAGGCTCCGACGAAGAGGTCTGCCTCCTCAGCCAGCCCTTCATCCGCGACGGTAGCCGCACGATCGGCAGCCTGATTAGCGACACCGTGGCCAAGACCGGCGAGAACATCCGCGTGAGGCGGTTCGTCCGCTTCGAACTGGGACGCTGACCAGCCGAAGGAGTACACCCGTGGCAGGCCGTTACCGTCGCGCACTGGTCAAACTCAGCGGCGAAGCCCTCATGGGCTCCCGCTCGTTCGGCATCGACCCGGTCACGCTAAACGACCTCGCCTCCCAGATTAGTCGCGCGCTCCTTGAGGGCGTCGAAATCGCTGTCTCCATCGGCGGCGGGAACTTTTGGCGCGGCGCCACCGTTGCTGAAACTGGTATGGATCGCGCCACCGCTGATTACGCCGGCATGCTCGGCACGATCATGAACGGCCTTGCCCTCCAGGACGCACTGGAAAAGGCAGGCGCGGTTGTCCGCATGCAGACCGCCATCCCCATCGCCCAGGTCGCCGAGCCCTATATTCGGCGGCGCGCCATCCGCCACCTCGAAAAAGGCCGCGTTGTCATCTTCGCCGCCGGGACAGGGAATCCGTTCATGACGACCGATACGGCCGGCGCACTTCGCGCTATCGAGACGGACTGCGAAGTCCTGCTCATGGCCAAGAATGGCGTCGATGGCGTTTACGACGCCGACCCCGCGAAGGACCCGACGGCAACCAAGTTCGACCACGTCACGCACCTCGAAGCGATTCAGCGCCGGCTGCAGGTGATGGACATCACGGCGCTCAGCATGTGCATGGAGAACCACCTTCCGATCATCGTCTTCGATGTCGGTGCGCCCGATGCCATCTACCGCGCGTTGCGCGGCGAACACGTGGGGACGGTGGTCTCGTCCCAACCCGAAGCCGAACCCGTCGCCAATCGCTAGACCGCTCTGGAGGCTGTGAAATGGCTGACCCCGATGAAATCCTGCTCGGCGCAGACGAACGGATGGACGGCGCTGTCCAGGCGCTCAGGCGAGACCTGAACGGCGTCCGCACGGGCCGCGCGCATGCCAGTCTGATCGAGACGCTCGTCGTCGACTACTACGGCGCTTCAACGCCGCTCAAGCAGCTCGGCACTATTAACTCGCCGGAACCGCGCATGCTCACGGTCCAGGTCTGGGATCGGGGCGCAATCAAGGCCATCGAAAAGGCCATCCAGTCCTCCGATCTCGGCCTCAATCCCGCCATCGATGGACAGCTCATCCGCCTCCCGTTCCCCCCGCTCACAGAACAGCGCCGCAAAGACCTGGTGAAGCTCGTCCACGGTAAGACCGAGGAGTCGCGCGTCGCCGTGCGCAATGTGCGCCGCCACGCCCACGACGAGCTCCGCAAGGCGGAGAAGGACGGCGGCGTCTCCCAGGATGACCTCAAGCGCCACGAGGACGAGCTCCAGAAGCTCACCGACGCTCACATAGCCACGATCGATGCGGAGGGCAAGCGAAAGGAGGCTGAACTCCTTGAGGTCTAACGAGCACCCCGAAGCGCCCGCGGAGCCCGCTCCGCCCGCTGCCGCGGACTTCCTCGGCGACCTTATCTCGCCGATTTCCGGCGGCCGCGTGCCCCGCCATGTGGCCATCATCATGGACGGCAATGGGCGTTGGGCCACCTCGCGCGGACTGCCTCGCGCTGCCGGCCACCGCGCTGGGACCGAGAACATCCGCCGGGTCATCGAGCGCTTCGCCGACCACGGGGTCCAGGTCCTCACGCTCTACGCCTTCAGCACCGAGAACTGGAGCCGCCCCGAGCGCGAGGTGCGCACCCTCATTCGGCTGCTCCGCTTCTTCATCCGCCGCGAACTCGAAAACCTGCACAAGAACCGCATCCAGTTGCGCATGCTCGGCCACCTCGAAACCCTCCCGGAGTGGCTCCAGAAGCAGGTCCGCGACGCCATTGACCTCACCAGCCGCAACGAGCGCATGATCCTCAACATCTGCTTCAGCTACGGTGGCCGCGACGACATCCTCCAGGCCGTCCAGCAGATCGTGCGCGAGGAGATCCCGGCCTCCGACATCACCGAAGAGACCATCTCCCGGCACGTGGCCACGGGCGGCCTCCCCGACCCGGACCTCCTCATCCGAACCGCCGGCGACCAACGCATTTCGAACTTCCTCCTCTGGCAATGCGCCTACGCCGAACTCTATTTCACTGACGCCTACTGGCCGGACTTCGGCCGTGAAGATATCGACATCGCGCTGGCGGAGTACGGACGGCGCAAGCGGAAGTTCGGCGGGCTCCTCCCCGAAGACATCGAGGCGTTCAGTTCCCGCTGATCCACCTCCGGCCAGCGCGACCATGTCGGCCCCTTCGGCATCGCACCGGCGGTCCAATCTCCAGTTGCGCCTGGCAACCGCCGTGGTTGGCCTGCCGGCCGTGGGCGCCGTCGCGTGGATGGGCGGTTGGCCATTCGCGCTCGGGGCAGGCGCGGTGGCCCTCCTCGCCGCGACCGAGTTCGTCCATGGCTGGCTCTTTCCTTCGATGCCAGTCACCGCGGCCCTCCCCCAGCTCCCGGCGTTCGGGGCGGCCGCCGTCATGGTCGGCGGTGCACACTCCGACTGGCGATTCCTCGTCCTCGGAGCAGTCTTCGCTGCACTGTTCGCTGCGGTGGGGCACTCGCGCACGAACGCTTTCGGCCCGCGCCGTCCGTTCCGTGTTTACTCGTGGTGCCTGGTGTACGTGGGGCTTTTGCTCTCCACGCTCGTTCTCGTCCGGGACGTAGACGACGGCCGACGCTGGTTTTTCTTCGGCCTGTTGGCAACGTTCGCCGTCGACACGGGCGCCTACGCCGTCGGCAAGCTCATCGGGCGCCACAAGATGGCCCCGAAAATCAGTCCCGGCAAAACGTGGGAGGGCGCGATTGGCGGCTACGTGGCCGGCGCCGGCGCTTGCTTTGCGCTCAATGGCCTGCTCGATGGCGGGACGAGCGCAGTGACCCTCGCGCCGCTCGCGGTGGCCCTGCCGCCCTTTGCAATCGCCGGGGATCTGTTCGAGAGCTGGATGAAGCGCCGCATGGGCGTGAAGGATGCCTCCGGCCTGCTTCCCGGCCACGGCGGATTCCTCGATCGTCTCGATTCCATCCTGTTCGTCTTCCCCGTGCTATACCTGTTTCT
>JBGOVF010000352.1:0-3599 GCA_041477975.1 Tepidiformaceae bacterium | reverse complement strand
CGTTGGGGCCGGCGTGGGCCTCTACTTCGCGCCAGCCGGCGGGGACAATGCGCAAACGAAGAAGGCCGTCAGCCTGTCGTCGGCAGCCACGGGCGCCAGCCGAACGGCGTCGCCGACTCCAGGGGCCGCATCGGTCGAACAGCCAACGTCCGCGGCCGGGACCGCCGCCGGCGGCACGACAAACACCGCGATAGCGCCTGCGGCCACGGCTACTTCGGTGGCTGCCGGCGGCGCGGCGCCAACCGCGACTTCTCGCCCGACTACGAGCGCGGCCGCCGTGCCGACGAGCACCCCGATCCCACCCACCGCGACTCCGCGCCCGCCGACGAGCACTCCGGTCCCGCCGACCAGCCCGCCCACGGCCACGAAGACGACCGCCCCGACGCTCGTGCCGAATATTCGCGTCTACGGGACCATGACGCTCGGAGTTGCCGGCGGGCCGTGCGGCGGTTGCGAGGCCGCTCTGAAGGGGCCTAAGCAGATCGGCTTCAACGCCAAGAACGATGGCTCGTACGACACCAAAGCACTCGGGTTCTCGCTTCCGCCGGGGAGCTACAAGGTGTACTACACGTGCAACGGCCAGCAGGTTTCGACGGGCCAAACGGTGGTCCTCGTGGGCCCCGATGTTCAGTTCAATATCACGATCGGGTTCTGCGGGTGATGCTCGATGACTGATGGGCCAGCCCCCCGAGAGGGCGGGGCGCGCCGCTTCTGCGCCTACTGCGGGACGGCGGTGGAGTCGCCCGAAGCGGCGTTCTGCGGCGCCTGCGGCAAGCCCGTGGGAGGCGCGCTGACGGTGCAGCCAGTGCTCCAGCGCAGGGGACGATCGCGCCTGGCGTGGGGCCTCTGGATCGGCGGGAGTGTCCTCGGGGCGTTCTTCGTACTGCTCATCATCGGGTCTATTACGGAGATCCTCGGCGATTCGAACGGCGACACCGCGGGGTCCGATCCCTTCGGTGCGCTTGTGCTCATTCCGGGGCGCGAGCAGCCGGTCGAAGTCAAGGAGGCGACGTTCGGAGCGTCGGGCGGAGCGATCCACCTCGACGACGGCGCGGCCCTCACGGTGCCGCCGGGGGCGTTGGCGTCGCCCACACTGCTCCATATCGAACGCATTCAGCCAGGCTTCGAGGATTTCGAGGACACCGTCGGCAGTTCGGTGATCTACCGGATCACCCTGGGCGACGGGGGAGCTCGGACGGTGGACCCACCGCTGATCCTCGAGATTCCCTGGGCGCCTGACCGCACCCTTGTCGTCTCGCTGGACGACGGGCGGTGGGCGGCGATGCCGCTCGCCGGCACGGATGCGGTGCGGGTGGAGTTGGACCATTTCTCCAAGCGGACCGTCATGGCGCTCGGCGCGAGCCTGGCCTCCGGACTGCGGACCACGGCGGAGGGAGTCCTGGGCGGATTCCCGGGAAGAATGGATCTGAACGCGACCATCCAGGAGAAAGAGGCCGCACACCGCAAGCGAGTCGAGGCGAAAAGCGCAGCGACGCAACAGTTTTTCGGCGTCGGGGAAACCACGAAACGCCAGCACGCCGAGATCTGCGAGGAGTTCAAGGCTTCGCTGCTCGCCAACTCCTCGACGCTTACGCATACGGCGCCGGAGGGTGCGCCGGGACTACTCCCGCTCACGAGCCACCTCGGCAACGCGAACAGGCCGTCCGAGGGAGACGCGTCCTCGAAATGGTACTGGGACATCACGAGCGCTTCGCACGATGTGATTCGGCAGAAGGTCATCGCGGCGGGAGCGGGGCATCCAATCTCGCCGTCGGCGGTGCTCCGGATTGCGATCGACGCAAACGGCGGCAACGTGCCGCTCGGTGTGCTGGCGGCGCACAACGTCCTCAAGGACATTGCGTACGCCGGCCGTGAAATCGCGGACCCGAGCGCCACCTACGTGGGCTCGATCCAGGACATTCCCGCTGCCGATGGCCAGTTCGTTGCCAGCATCGAAACGTGGCGGCGAGAAAGCGATCATTCTCCGAGCGGCCGCTACGACAAGCTCGGCCCCGTGTACCACATCTTCGCCGCGATGGCCGCGCGCGTCTGGGGCGGCGAACTGTACGCGCAGGGGGCTCTTTCGGTGGAGGCATTCCTGCGCAGTGTGGGCTGGAACAGTGACATTCCGGACCCCGAAAAAGGCGCCGCCGACGAGTGTGGGCGGGACATCGGCGCCTGGCTGGCCGACCTTGCCGGTGCCGTCAGCCTCAATTTCGAACCGTTAGCCGACAAGGTGGAGGTTGGCAAGGAGATCCCGCTCACCCTGGCGGTCAGGAACCTCCCGGAGGACGGCCTCTCCATCGCGCTCAAGATCCTTTCCGGGGAAGGGTCTCTTTCGCGCACCGCAATCAACGTCTCGAAAGGAAGTTCGGGGAGCGCCTGCGACGTGACCGGACGGACTGCCGTTTGCGGCCTGACGTTCACGCCTTCGAAGGCGGGTGAGGCAGTCGTCGAAGCGCGCTCCGGCAAGACGAGCGCAACGGTCACGCTCGGGAGCGACCCCCAAGTCACTGTGACCGTGAACTGGAGCTCGCGCTCGACGGTGGGAGCCACGGGTTTCCCGGTCGGGCGACCGCATCCGATGGCCGTGGAGGTTTACGGCAGCCCTCGCGGCACGCCGGAGACGCTCCTGGAACAGACGCCGAAGGGGACCATTCGGTACGGCGTTGGGTCGGGTACGGTGGGCTGCCAGGCCGATTCGACGACACCGGCGATGGCGACGTTCAACACCAGCCAGTTGCGATTCGGAGACTACAAGGGCGACGACTTCTTCATCTGGGTGGAATCCAGCACGCTCTGCAGCCTGCTTGGAGATGCCTCGTTCCTTCCCCGGATCACGTGGAGTGCGGAGATCAAAGTGGGCGACGCAGCGCCGGCGGTTTGCAAAGGTTCCTATGTGAACGTGGTGCCGGGCGGACGCGACCCCGGGATGCAGCGACAGCTTGGAGCGAGGATCAACCTGCTCGCGAACCCGGTGGTCACGTGCCTGGCCGCGAACTGATGACTCCGTCGCTGTGCGCACGCGGTGTTGCTGGCGGGCCTCGCGGATGTGCACCTCGCCTGGCTTGAAGCGACCGGGGAGGAACTGGCGCGCCCGGCTGTCGTCCGAATGGCTGTGGCCGACCACCTGGCTTAACTGCCTGCGGCGGTGATGCGATAGACGTTGCCGTTGGCCCAGTCGCCCACGAAGAGGGCGCCACTAACCGGATGGAACTCGCGTGCCATCTGGTTCTCGCTGCCGCCGGAATCGGGCGCCGTACGTCAGCGTGACGAGGAGCATGGCCAGGCAGAGCGCGGCCGTGAAGGCGATTCCCCGTCCGGAGCCGGCAGACACGAGCACCACGCCCTGGAACCAGGGGAAGAAGATCCCGCCGGCATTCCCGATGGTGACCATGGTCGCGGGCGCGCCGGCGGTGGAACCGGACGCGGCGATGGTGACGGCGGAGGGCCAGATCGGACCGAAGCAGAGGCCCGTGCAAAACGCCGCTGCGAATGCGACGCCCAGGCTGCCTCCGGCGAGCGCCAGCACGCTGCTGGCGACGAGCGCTCCGGCAAGCGCGCCGGTCAACACGGCCGGCGCCCTGTAGCCCTGTGCG
>JBGOVF010000170.1:0-5857 GCA_041477975.1 Tepidiformaceae bacterium | reverse complement strand
GGACCTCGGCCCATTGCTCACGGCTCACCTTCGCGACGACCAGTTCTTCCCGATTCGCGGCCACTACGGGAGCTCGTGGCGAGGACGATTCGATCGCGCGGGCGGAGGCACGCTCATCGAGCACTCCATCCACGATGTCGACCTTTTTCACTGGCTCTTCGGGGACATCACCGCGGTCCGCTGCCACACCCGCTTCACCTCGGATGACCCGGGCGTCGATGCCGGCGTCGAGGACGTGGCACTCGCCACCTTTCAACACGCGGGCGGCCATCAAACCTCGCTCTCATCCATCTGGCATGCGCTCGACGATCGCCCGTCCACGCGCCATCTCGAGGTCTTCTTCGAAGGCGGCTACTTCGCCACCGACCACGACTTTATCGGGCCCATTCGCTACCAGGGCCGGCGGGGCCCGGTCCAAGAGATGGATGCGGAGGACGTCCTCGTGCGCTACGGCCAGATCGTGGGAATTGAAGGGGACGAACTCGCCCTCGCGCGCCGCGGAATGTTCGAGGACTACGCCTTCCTCCGCTGCGTGCTGGAGAGCCGTCCGGCCTTCCCGGACTTCCGCACCGCGCTGCGGGCGCACGTGGTAGTAGACGCGTGCTATAGGAGCGCCGCAGGAGGTCAGGAGCTTGCGCCGCGAAACCTATAGCAACCATCTATAGCTCGACGGCGAGTTCGATTTACCACCGATATGGCGTGAGCTAGAATCTGGAGGCTGCTGCGAGCGGCGAGACCAAGCGACGGGACGCGCTGGCCGCGCCCGAGGAGCCATTGTGACCACAGAGACACTGAAGGACCTCTACTCCGTCGGCGAAGCCCCACCAATCGGCCATGTCCCTCCGCGAATGCACGCGCAGGTCATTCGCCAGTCACGCTACGGCCAGCCGCACCAGGCATTCCAGATGGAAGTGATCGAGACACCCTCGATCGGCCCCGACGATGCACTCGTGTACGTCATGGCGGCCGGCGTCAACTACAACAATGTCTGGGCCGGGCTCGGAATGCCGGTCGATATCATCGGCGCGCGCCAGAAGGCCGGCGAAGCCGAGGATCACCACATCGGCGGTTCCGACGCCTCGGGCATCGTTTACGCGGTCGGCGACAATGTTACGAACGTGAAAGTCGGCGACGAAGTTGTCGTGCATTGCGGGTCGTGGGATATCCACGCTCCGGAAGTGCTCCGCGGCGACGATCCGATGTACAGCCCGAGCTTCAAGATTTGGGGCTACGAAACCACCTGGGGCTCCTTCGCCCAGTTTACGAAGGTGCAGGCGCACCAGTGCCTGCCGAAGGCGAAGCATCTCACCTGGGAAGCCGCCGCTGCTCCCACACTCGTCGGTTCCACTGCCTATCGAATGCTCTTCGGGTGGCCCCCGCATACCGTCCGCGAAGGCGATGTCGTACTGGTCTGGGGCGGCGCCGGCGGTCTTGGCTCGATGGCGATTCAGCTCGCTGCGCAGGCGGGTGCCAAGCCCATCGCCGTCGTTTCGAACCCGGCGAAGTACGAGTTCTGCCGGAAGCTGGGTGCGGTTGGTTGCGTCAACCGCAAGGCCTTCGACCACTGGGGACGCCTGCCGGACTGGGAAGACGCCGAGCGGATGAAGCACTTCACAACCGGGGCGCGCGATTTCGGCAAGGCGATCTGGGACATCCTCGGCGAGCGCAAGAGCCCCCGCATCGTCTTCGAGCACCCCGGCCAGGACACCGTCCCCACCTCCCAGTTCGTCTGCGACACCGGAGGCATGGTCGTGATCTGCGCGGGAACGACCGGCTACAACGCCGACCTTGACCTTCGCTACGTCTGGATGCGGCAGAAGCGCATCCAGGGCAGCCATTTCGCGAATGATGACCAGGCCAGGGCGTTCAACAACCTCGTCGTCGCCGGGAAGATCGACCCATGCGTGAGCAAGGTCTTCCGCTTCGAACAGACCGCGGACACTCACCAGTTGATGTACGAAAACCGGCATCCCGACGGAAACATGGCCATTCTCGTCGGCGCCCCCCGCGAAGGCATGAAGACGATCGCGTAGCTGGCGTGCCCCCACCCGGCGTCCATCTCATAATGCCTTGCGCACCTGGCGCCTTGTCGCGCCTTGCCGCCCAACTCCGACCGAAAGGCCTTTTGCTATGGCTCGTGACTTCGCCGCCGACCTCGTCGACCCGATAGCTCGTGAGGTCGTCCAAAACGTTGGCGTCTGGGTCGACAAAGAGGTCAGGCCGGTCGCGACGGAGCTCGAGCACGCCGACGTCTATCCCGATGCGCTCGTCAAAGGCATGTCCGACATGGGGCTGTTCGGGATCAAGATTCCTGAAGCCTATGGAGGCCTGGACCTCTCCTTCGAGTGCTACGCGGGCGTCTGTATGGAACTTTCGCGCGGCTGGATGAGCCTGGCGGGCATCATTAACACGCACGTTCTCGTCGGTTACGCCATCAGCGAATACGGCACCCCGGAACAGAAGCAGACGTACCTGCCGAAGCTCGTCCCGCCCGACATCCGCTGCGCGCTCAGCATCACCGAGCCGGACGCCGGCTCCGACGCCCAGGCGATCAAGACCCACGCCCGGCGCGATGGCGACGACTACATCATCAATGGCCAAAAGATGTGGATCACGAACGGCCACAGGGCCGGCGTCTACCTGGTCATGACCAAGACCGACCTGACCGCCAACCCACGCCATCGCGGGATCACGGCCTTCCTCGTCGATGCCGGGACGCCTGGTTTCATGCCAGGCAAGCGCCTGGAGAAGCTCGGCTACAAGGGCGTCGAGACAACGGAAGCCACCTTTGAAGACGCCCGCGTCCCGGCAACGCAGGTGCTCGGCGGGAAGGAAGGCTCCGGCTTCCAGCACATCATGAGCGCGCTCGAAGTCGGGCGGATCAACGTTTCCGCCCGCGGCGTCGGCCTCGCCCAGGCTGCTTTCGACGATTCGATCCGCTACGCCCAGAAGCGCGAGGCCTTCGGCAAGCCCATCTTCGAGCACCAGGCTCAGCAACTCCGCCTCGCCGAGATGGCGGTCAAGATCCGCGCCGGCCGCCTCCTCACACTCGACGCTGCCCGCAAGAAGGACTCCGGCGCTCGCAGCGACCTGGACGCCGGCATCGCCAAGCTCTACTCGACCGAGATGTGCCAGGAGGTCGTGCTGGACGCCATGCGCATCCACGGCGGCGTGGGCTACAGCAAGGAACTGCCGCTCGAACGCTACTACCGCGATGCCCCCCTCATGGTCATCGCCGAAGGCACGAGCGACATCCAGAAGACCGTCATCGCCCGGCAGATCGTCAAGGACTACCCCGTCTAGCCGTTCACGATTCACGATTTCGATTTGGAGGCTGCACCATGACCGTCCACGACGGCCGCGATAAGTTTGGGCGCTACTACGAAGAGTTCGTCGTCGGCGACGTGTACAAGCACTGGCCGAGTAAGACCATCACCGAGTCCGAAGACCACCTCTTCTGCGACATCACCATGAACCACCACCCCCTCCACTCGGACCGCTGGTACGCCGAGGAAGAGACGCAGTTCAAGCAGAACGTCGTCGTCGGCAACTTCGTCTACTCGCTTGTACTCGGCATGAGCGTCCCCGACGTCTCGGGCAAAGCCATCGCCAACCTGGAGATCGAGACGCTCAAGCACTCCAAGCCGACCTTCCACGGCGATACTATCCGCGCCGAAACGACGGTCCTCGAAAAGCGCGAAACCTCCGCCGGGGACCGCGGCATCGTCACGGTCGAAACCCGCGGCGTGAACCAGCGCGGCGAGGAAGTTTGCTACTTCAAACGCAAGGTCATGGTCCCAAAACGGCCCGGCTAAGGGGACCGTCAGTGGTAAGCTGAACGTATGCGAGGTTTCACCATCGTGCTCTCGCCGGACCCCGCCGGCGGCTACTCAGTGAGCGTCCCGGCGGTTCCGGGCGCCATCAGCGAAGGTGACTCCCGCGACGAGGCGATTGCGAACGTTCGCCAAGCCATCGCCGGAGTTCTGGCATTGATGGACCAGCAGGGCCGCGAACCAGCTCCGGAGACGCCCGAAAGCGTGGCCTCCGAAGTCGAGAAAGTCCTCGGGTTCCGTGCCGAAGAAGGCTGGGACCTCGTGGTCGAGACCGCTGTCATTCACCTCACCCCGGTCGCCGTCGGCTGATCTGTGGGAAGGCTGGCCGGGTTCTCAGGGCGGGAAGTGCGCCGGATCGCCGAAGCCCAGGGTTGGCAGTGGAGACGCACAAGCGGCGACCACTGGATTTACGAACGACCCGACGACCGACGTAATCTCGCGATCCCCGGTCACCGCGAACTGAAGGAAGGCACCTTGCGCCAGATCATCGACGTGCTGGGCCTCAGCGTCGATGAGTTTCTCCGGCTGGCGAGGAAGTGAGGGTTCCCTGCCGGACGACTATCCGTCGTCTTCACGCCGCAGCTTCCGAAGCCCCTCCCGGGCGTTCCGGCGCACCTCCTTGTTCGCCGACTTCGTACCCGCGACGAGCGCCGCCTCCATCTCCGCCGACTGGCGTTCTGAGTACTGAGCGAGCGTGGCCAACTCGAACATCGCCGACGCCGCCAGCGTTGGATCGCGTTCTTGAGACGAGAGTTCGGCAAGCGCACGAATGGCCGCGAGATCCCCTCGAGTGCCGGTACCGAAACCCCATGCGCAGAGGCCGAGCGCCTGCTCACGCGCCCAACGCATAAGGAAGTCCGGATGGTCTCGGAACCGATCGATGTAGATCGGGTCGGAGAACCGGCCTAGCTCCCCCATCGAACACACGGCCATCGATGCCACTCCCAAGTCCCGGTCATCGAACAAATGCGCGAGCACGAGTTCCGCCCGTTGCGAGAGCGCAGACCCCGCGAACGCCCGCCCCAGCACCGCAGCAACCTGCCGGCGCTGCCGGTACCTCGAAGCCGCCAACCGCTCCACAATCGACGCCAGTGAGTCGAGGCCCTTCCGTTTGAGCGCCTGTGCCATCGGCAAGACGCCGCCGGTCTCGCCCTCGGCGAGCGCAAGACGCACGATCTGCCGCACTGTCAGCGGGTCGAATCGATGCCGGTCGATGTCGTTCGGCGCCGCGCTGTTCGGTTCGAGTGGCGTGTCCATTAGGCGCCGCGGAATCCCGCCATCACCTCGTCCGCAAACAACCCCAAACTCCTCGTCGCCTCCTCATGCGTGATATCGCCCCACTGAAAAGCGCCAACGAAGTAGTTCATCCCGGTCTCCGCGTAGGCCGCCACGTAATCGCGGATGCGTGACGGTGTCCCCACCAGCGCCGCCTCAACTCGGCAGGCCAGGTCGAAGTCGCCGCCCAACGAAGGCCCGCTGGTACCGGTCGCGGCCTCGGTCGCATATCCCGGCTTCGGGAAGTTGGCGTGGTACGCGGCCCACGCCCGCCGGCCAACGCGCTCCGCTTCCAACTCCGTTTCGGCCACGTACATGTGCCGCACGCTCCCGAACTTCGGCTCCATCACATGCTCGTTCAGCCGGTCCGGCGCCTCGCGGCCCGCCTCCCAGAGTTCCTTGTACCGTGCGGCCGTCACCGGCAGGTTCTTGAGCGAACCGCCGCCGATGAAGTTCATCCCGTAGTGCGCGGCGTGCTCCACGTTGCCGGCGTACCAAAACGGAGGGTACGGCTGCTGCTTCGGCTTCAACAGCATCGGCACATCGTGGAACTGGTAGAAACGTCCCTCGTACGTCAGCCGGTCATTCGTCAGCCCGCGAGCCACGATCGCCAGCGTCTCTTCGAACCGCGGCACCGCCTCCTCCGCCGGGTGGCCCCAGAACACATGCTCCAGCGGCGAAATCCCCTTCCCTACGCCGGCGAAAAAGCGCCCGTCGCTCAGGTTGTCGACCATCGCGATCTCTTCGAT
>JBGOVF010000516.1:0-2661 GCA_041477975.1 Tepidiformaceae bacterium | reverse complement strand
GCGTTCCGTCAACGGGCAGGCTGCCGGGACTCCCGACTGCTAGACTTCCCGCATGCCCTTTTATGAGTACATCTGCAACAAATGCGGCGCGCGCGGCGAGGTGTTCGCCCGAAGCATGAACGCCGAGGTCCCGGCTCCGAAGTGCGCCGCCGCCGAGCGCCAGAAGGGCCACGAGATGACTCGCATCATGAGCAAGGCAATCCGCCACCTCACGCTTTCGGACCAGTTGGCCGAGGCCGAGGCGAAGTACGGCAAGGAAGTGGAATCGGTCCTCGGCCCGGAGCCGGACGTTGGCGAACACGCGCGGCGCTACGACCGTCTGGCGAAAGACTTGCCGAAGAAAGAAGACCTCTAGCCGATCAAGTGGCCGAGCCCCCGGGGCTCTAGAGGTAGTGATCGGCGGCGATCGCCGCCGTCGCCCCATCGCCAGCCGCGCTGACGAGTTGGCGCGCGGCCTTCGTCCGCACGTCACCGGCGACGAAGAGGCCTGGAACGGTTGTCTGCATCTCAAGGTCCACGAGCGCGTGCCCGCCGCGATCGAGTTCCACCAGTCCCTTGAGCAGGTGGCTGTTGGGCGTCTGCCCCACAAAGATGAAGACGCCGCTGGTGGGGACCGTCACCACTTCAGCGGTCTTCACATTCCGAAGCGCCACGCGCTCAACGTGCTCCTCTCCTTCGATGGCCTCCACAACGGTATCGAACGTGAACCGAATCCTCGGCTCCGCCCGGGCACGCTCCTGGAGAATCGCGCTCGCCCGGAGCTGTTCGCGGCGGTGCACGATGTTGACGGAGCGGGCGTAGCGGGCCACGAACAGCCCTTCATCGAGCGCTGCATCGCCACCCCCTACCACGATCACGTCCTGGTCGCGGAAGAACGCGGCATCGCAGGTCCCGCAGTAGCTAACTCCACGGCCGGTCAGTCGCTCTTCGCCGGGGATGCCGAGCCTGGTGTACTCCGCGCCGGCCGTGACGATGACCGCCCGCGCCAGGGAATCGCCCCCGTCCGTCACCAGCCGAAAGCGTTCGCCTGCGACCACCAGCGAGCGCACGACCTCGTACCGGATCTCAGCGCCGAACTTCTCGGCCTGGCGAAGCAGCAGCTGCGAAAAATCGAAGCCGTTGATGCCATCGGGGAAGCCGGGAAAGTTCTCGACGACATCCGTCGTGGCAATCTGGCCGCCCGTGACTCCGCCTTCAAAGACCACCGTCTTGCGCCGGGCCCGGGCCGCGTAGAGCGCTGCCGTCAGGCCAGCGCCGCCGCCGCCCACTATCGCGATGTCGATGAGGTTCGTTTCAGCCATTCCAACCGTTCCTACCGTCCGCGCAAGAGGCGCTCCGCCCGCGCCCGCTGCCCTCGGCCGGGCGGAGCAAAAAGGGCGAGAGGCGTGAACCGACCGTTAGGCGAGCGCTTCGTCGATCCGCTTCTTAAGGTCGCTCTTGGGGCGGAAGCCGACGATTGTGCCGGCCAGGCTGCCATCCTTGAAAATCAGCAGCGAGGGGATGCTGCGGATGCCTAACTTGCTCGGCACCGCGGGGTTTTCGTCGGTGTTCATCTTCATGAAGTTGACCTTGCCGGCGTACTCTTCGCTGAGTTCGCCCACGATCGGGGCAACCATGCGGCAGGGGCCGCACCACGGCGCCCAGAAGTCCACCAGCGTGGGGAGTTCGGACTTGATCACGTCGCTATCGAAAGTGGCGTCGGTTACTTCGCGTACGTCGGACATCGGTGTTTCCTGTTCTTTCCGGGACCGTGGACGCCATCGATTGACATAGCTTCGGCCCGTGGTAGTCTTGAACTCAAGCATACCCCCACCGGGTATGTCGGTCAAGAGGTTAGAGAAGGACGATGGACGCCGAAGAGTACAAAAAGCTGCTGGATCGCCTCTCGCGGATCGAAGGCCAGGTGCGCGGCCTGCGCAAGATGATGGAAGAGCAGCGTTGCTGTGAGGACGTGCTCACCCAACTCCTCGCCGCCCGTTCCGGCCTTGAACAGGCGAGCCTCCTGATCCTCGACCGCCACCTCGAAGACTGCGTGCTCGATCCTTCCACCATGGAGCCGCACACGCTGGAGCAGCTTCGCGAAACGCTGAAGCTCTGGAGCCGCCACACCTCGCACGTGGGATAGGCGGCGCGAGCGAAGGGTATACCGATCGGCGTGACGACCTCCAGCCAGAGGAAAGCCAAGCGGCCCGCTGACGAGCCGGCAACGCCGGCACAGCTCGCTGGCGCGAGCCGGGCCCAGGCGATAGTCAGCCGACGCGTGCCGGAGGCCGTGTCGCTCGTCGAGCAACTGCTGGCCGAGCGTCATCGCGAAGCCGTGCATGGCTAGAGGTGTGCTCGATGCGTCCGCGATGTTGGCGTTCGTTCACGGTGAACCCGGCGGTGCGTTTGTCGCGCGCTTCGTTGGCACGTCGTCGGCCAGCGCGCTCAACGGGGCGGAAGCTGCCTCGCGGTTGATCGAGAATGGCCTCACAGAGGCCGAGGCACGGATAGCGCTGGGGGAGCTCGGGCTCGCAAGCGTCGTGCCATTCGATGCCGAAGCCGCGTTCCGCTCCGCCCAGCCACGCGGAGCGCCGGTTTGTCTCTCGGCGACCGGGCCTGCCTTGACCTCGCACGGGAACTGCATCTCCCGGCTATTGCCGCAGACCGCAGCTGGACCTC
>JBGOVF010000374.1:0-3434 GCA_041477975.1 Tepidiformaceae bacterium | reverse complement strand
GAGGATCTCGCTGATCGCTTTGTCCCAATCGAAATCGCCCTGCTGCATCCGGACCTTCCCGGGCGCTACAAGTTGCGCCGTCACCGATCCACAGTATACCAGCCGGCCTGCCCGGGCATCTCTTCGACGCCGACGGTGAGCTTGCGGACGCCTGTCGCGTGCTGCTCTCCGAGGTAGGCGAGCAGCCGTCCGGCGAACCACTCGGCCAGCCGTTCGGCCGTCGAGTTATCGATCGGGAGCACGGCCACATCGCTCTTGGGGAAGACATAACCGCGGTCACCAAACCGGACTTTCCAGGAATTGTCCGTCTCGAGGATTTCGAGGACGCGGCTTTCGCGCTGGAGGATGAACTTGTGGTCCAGTTCGTCGGCGATGGCTTTGGTCGCGCGTTTCAGTTCGCCGAAATCCCAGACCCAACTGTCGCCGGTGAGGTCGCCTTCGAGTTCGACGCTGAGATCGTAGTTATGGCCGTGAAGCGGCTCGCAGCCGCCGAGGAACGTGGCGAAGTGTGCCGCGGCGAAGCGCAGGCGGTTGCGTTCGACCGAGACGCGGCGGGTGACAGTCATGGGGCGCTCCTGGCTGGCGCGGCGTGCCTTGCCGCAATTCGTGCATTTCGCCACAATCGCCCGTGGCGCGATAGCGCCCGGGCAAGGTGCGCGTGCCTATCATCGTCGTTACTTCGAACGCTCCGGGCGAGGGCAAGACCGGCGTGGCTGCTGCCATTGCGCGGCATTTTGCGTACAAGGGTACGGCGGTGCGGCTCGTGCGCGTGGGTTCTGGGGATGGCGCTGCCGCGGACGCGGCGTACTTCGGAAGCCTGGACTTTGCTCTCGGAAGCGCCGGGACACCCGCGGTGGCGGAGGGCATCCGGGATCCCGGGAGTGATGCTGTGACCGTAGTCGAAGCGGACGGTGCTTCAGCCGCGGGCATTGCTGGGGCAAAGGTCGTGGTGGTTTCTCGCGACAAGCGGCCGGCGTCCGTGCCGGGAGCCGTCCAGCCGGCGGCGATTGTCGTCACGGACGTAAACGCGTTCCGCGGCGCGCGCGACGATGGCGCCAAGCCTCTGACGGTGGAAGTTGGCGAAGACCGCACGCTCGCGGGCTTCAGCGTCGGCGAGGCGAAGGCGGCCATCAATGCCGAGGTCCTGGTCCCAGGCGACGGCGATGAGACGACTTGTGACTACCTCGTGGTCGCGCCGATCGCCTCGGATGCGGGGCAGCCGTATTTCCGGCGATTCAACACCAAGGCGGTGGTTGTCCGCTTCGACAAGACCGACATGCACCTGGCAGCGATGCAGGCCTCGCCCGAGTGCCTCATCCTCACGGGCGGCCGGCGTCCCTCCGATTACCTGTTCGACGCCGCGTCTGCGAAGGGCATCCCGGTGCTTCTCTCCCAAACCGACACGGAGAACACGATCATCGGCCTCGAAGGCATCTTCGACCGCACACGGTTCCAGGGGCAGCGCAAGCTGGACCGGATGTGCGAACTCTTGGAGTCGACGGGGCTGTTCGCCGCGTTGGCGTAGCCAGCGAGCCGACGGCTATTCGCCGATAACCGGTGCGTCTTCGCCAGCGGCACGCGGCTGCTGGCGCGCACCGAACGGCTCTCGCTGCGGCGCAGCCGGACGCGTGATGGTTTGAGATGGCGGAAGCGGCTGGGGCTGCTGGACGGGTCTGGGTGCTGCGGCCACCGGACGGCTCGCGACGGGGCCGCCGCCTGGCCGGCCCGCCGGGCGCGCGGGACGGGGCCCGAAGCCTTCGCGCGGGGGCTTTTCGAGCCCGCAATACGGGCAGGCGACCCAGGCGTAACTGAGCGGCCTGGAGCAAGAACGGCAGGGTTCCTTCAGCTGCGTGCGGCAGGACGGGCAGATCAAGTACTCATCGAGCACGCGGCGCTTGCACGTGGGGCAGGCCTTCTGGTCTTCGAGGTCCTGGAGGAGCGCCTCCTCTTCGAGCGACCGTTCGTACAACTCGGTCAACGTGTAGCGCGGCCGGACGATCAGGTAGAGCCAATGGCCGGGGAGGTTGAAAACCAGGACGAGGAGGACGGCAACGGCCTGAAGGATTGGGTCGCGGCTGCGCTGGCGGATGTCCCGGTACGTCCAAAAAATCACGGTCACGGAGATGGCGAGCCAGTAGAGGACCGCAACGATAATGACGTACTTGGCCGTCGCTTCCCACGAACCGCCGGGCCACGACACCAGGAACATGCACTCCCCCAAATGGCGGCACGAGGGGCTCGCGCCAAAGAAACTGTACCACCAAATTGCGACCGGGCCATGCCGAAATGGCTAGCCCGGGTTAGCAAATGTTAGACTCGATCCGTGACCTCCGCCGAGCCTGCGACATCCATTCTCGAAGGCCTGAACGACCAGCAACGGGGCGCGGTGATGCACGGCGATGGCGCGGTACTCATCCTCGCCGGGCCGGGCAGCGGGAAGACGCGGGTCATTACGCACCGCATCGCTCACCTCGTCCTGGACGAGCGAGTCGCGCCGTGGCGCATCCTCGCCGTGACGTTCACGAACAAGGCGGCGAAGGAGATGCGGCAGCGGGCGGCGCGTATCCTCGGCGAGGACGCCAGCAGCCTGCACATGGGCACGTTCCACTCGCAGTGCGCGCGCTGGCTGCGGATCGACGGCAAGGAGATCGGAATCTCGCCGGACTTCGTCATCTACGACGACGGAGACCAGGTGGGCGTGATGAAGCGAGTGCTCGAAGAGCTTCATGTCGATGTCCGCCGGTTTGGACCGCGCGGCGTCCTCTCTGCCATTTCGAACGCCAAGAGCGAGATGATTGTTCCCGAGCAGTTCGCTCGCACGGCCCGAAACTACTACGACGAAGTAGTTGCACGAGCGTACGCGAAGTACGAGGAGGCGCTGGCGAAAGCCTCGGCACTCGATTTCGACGACCTGCTCGTGAGTGCCGTGCGCATGCTGCAAGAGTCTCCGGCGATGCTGGAGAAATACGCCGGCCGTTACCGGCACGTGCTCGTGGACGAATTCCAGGACACCAATCCGGTGCAGTACGTGCTCGCCCGCCAGCTCGCATCCGAGCACGGGAACATCACGGTGGTGGGCGACCCGGACCAGGGCATCTACTCCTGGCGATCGGCGGACATCCGCAACGTCCAGTACTTCGAACGCGACTTTCCCAACTGCAGGATCTACCTGCTCGAGCAGAACTACCGCTCGACACCGGCAATCCTCGCGGCGGCGGACGCAGTCATCGGCAAGAACCCGGACCGCCACGAACGCACGCTCTGGACCGAACGCCAGGGCGGCGACTTGGTCACGACCTACGAGGCCTACAGCGACGAGGAGGAGGGCGAGTTCGTTGCGAGCGAGATAGCGAGGCTGGCGAATGCTGGCCGGGCTTTCGGCGATGTGGCGGTCATGTACCGGACGAACGCGCAGTCGCGAGCGCTGGAGGACG
>JBGOVF010000335.1:0-3691 GCA_041477975.1 Tepidiformaceae bacterium | reverse complement strand
CTGGTGATGTAATCCACGAGCCCTTCGAAGAAACCCTTGCCCTTGTGCTCGGCGTAGTGCTGCTCGGCGAGGGCGCGGTCGATCTTCATGAGCTTCATGCCGACGATGCGGAGCCCGCGGCGTTCCAGCCGGCTGATGACTTCGCCGGCCAGTCCGCGCTGCATCGCATCGGGTTTGACAAGGACAAGGGTACGTTCGCGTGCTTCCACGGTGAATTCCTCCGGTGATAGGTGTGAAGGTTAGCGGCCAACCGCCGCGGCCGGCTTCGCGCGCGGCAGGGTGATGTTCGGTTCGCGCAGGTACACGGCATCGACCTCCGCGTTCGCCCCCGAATCGAAATCGCGTATGAGCGCCAGTAAAGCTGCCCGGCAGCGCGCCCCGGGCGTCACTTCGATGCCCTCGAATGCGCCAGCGCCCTCGCCCACCAGTGCGGCGATGAACTCCTCCTCTCCCGGATCGGGAGGGGGGATCGGAGGGTGAGGGTGCGCAGCGATGAGTTCTTCGGTCGTTGCCACATACATGGGACCCGATGCCACTCCACCGTTGAACGCCTGCACCCCGAACTCCCCGCGGCCCGCGGGGTGGATGGCCACGCACTCCGCCACACCGGCGGCTCGCACCGCAGCCTCAAGCGTCGAGATCCCGCGAATCGGCAGACGGAGCGAAAGCGCCAGCCCCTGCGCTGTCGCCAGGCCAACGCGCAAGCCCGCGTAGTTCCCCGGCCCACGCACGACCGCGATTCCCGTGAGTTCCTGGCGCCGCCTGCCAAGCACCCCATCGATGGTCGCCAGCAGCACCTGTGAGTGCTGCATCGTCGCATCGTGGCTCACGGAAGCCACGATTGCGCCGTCAACGGCGAGGGCCACCGCGATCTCGGCGGATGCCGTATCGATGCAGAGGACCGTGCTCACGCCGCCCCGAGCGACCGCACCAGCTGTTCGCCGCGCGGGCCACGCGGGATGAAGCGCAGGCGCCGGCTCTTGCGGTCCATGTCGCCGTAGCGTAGCTCGACGATCAGTCCGTCCCCCGGGAGCAGTTCTGCGCCACGTTCGGGCCACTCGATTACGAGCACGCCGCGTTCGGCGTAATCCCACAGCCCGAGCTCGTCCAGCTCTTCAACGTCCTCGATCCGGTAGAGGTCCACGTGGAAGAGCATCTCGCGCCCGGGGTACTCATTCATCAGCACGAACGAAGGGCTGTTGACCGGCGCCTCGCACGCCAGGCCGCGCCCGATTCCCTGGGCGAGGCAGGTCTTCCCGGTGCCAAGGTCACCGCTGAGCAGGACGATGTCGCCCTTTCGCAGTGCCTTCCCGAGCCGCTCGCCCAGCTCGCGAGTCTCCTCTTCGCCACCCGTCGCCAGTTCCAGGTCGTGTTCTTCCGCCATCAGGGCCAGTATAGGCACGCCTCCGGCTATGCCATATTCGTCCTCGGCGGGGCCGCGGGCGGTCGCGTACCATGCTCCGAAACACGCCGGGGGCATTTGTGGCCGACCCACTCAACATCGCCCTGACCATGCGCCTCGATGACGCGAGCATCGCGCTCATCCAGGCAGTCGACCCGCGCATTCGCATCCTCGATTGTTCTGCCCTCGGAAGCCGCACCGCCCCCGAGGGCGAGGCCCGGCAACAGATCCTGGGCCGCCTCGCGGAAGCTGAAATCGCTTTCGGCCCGAACCGCCTCTCGCCCGAGTACTTCGATGCCGCACCGCGACTGAAGTGGTTTCAGGCTGTCAACGCCGGAATCGACCGGATGGACCGGCTGGGACTGCTCAAGCGCGGATTCACGGTGACCACGGCCGCGGGCCTCGCTTCGGCATCGATCTCTGAGTACGTCCTCGGCTCGATGATTATGCTGGCGAAGGCCATGAACCACTACGGGCGCGCCCAAACCGAGCACCGCTGGCAGTTCAAACAGAGCGCCGAGCTCTCGGGCAAGACCTGCGGGATCGTTGGACTTGGCGCCATCGGCCGGGACACCGCGAAGCGCGCTCGCGCCTTCAACATGCGCATAGTCGCCTCGCGGCGCACGGTCGCCGCCGGCGCGACGGACCCCGGCTGCGACCTCCTCTTGCCTTACTCCGAGATCTCACGCCTGCTCGGCGAGTCCGACTACGTTGTCCTGGCGGTCCCGCTCACTCTCGAAACAAGGCACCTGATCGGCGCCGCGGAGTTTGCCGCCATGAAGCCGACGGCGAGCATCATCAACGTCGCCCGCGGCGAAGTGATAGACCAGGAGGCGCTCATGGCCGCCCTGCGCGATGGCACCATTGCCGGCGCGGCACTGGATGTCACGGACCCCGAGCCACTCCCGGCCGAGCACCCACTCTGGGACTTCGAGAACGCGATCATCACTCCTCACGTATCGGGCGCGGTCGAAAACTATGGATACAAGGCGGCAGCGCTCTTCGCGGACAACCTGAGGCGCTACCTCGCTAACGAGCCGCTAAAGAACGTGGCGAAACCCGAGCTGGGCTACTGAACCTCAGCGCAAGGTCGCGTGTTACACACAGCCTCCGCACAGCCATAGCGGTTGACCCGAAGGTGCTGGCTACGTAGCCTGATTCGCGAAACGCATACGCGGCAAGGCGCGTGGTCCACCCACGCGGCCGTCCTCTTGGGAGTCGAACAATCCATGATTAAGACCACCGATAACGGGAAAGTCCCTGTCTCCGCCGGGCTTGGGAACCGCATCCGCACCGCCCGGCGCGATGCCGGCATGAGCCAGGGCCAGCTGGCCACGGCCCTCAACACCACGCAGAGCGCCATCAGCCTCTACGAAGCCGGCCAGCGCTCAGTCGGCATCGACATGCTGCTCAGCGTCGCGCGCATCCTCAACCGTCCGCTCCACTACTTCCTCGGCGAAGACGGCGACATGCTGTACGTGAAGGACAGCGACATCGCCGCGCTGATCGCGGAGCTGGAAGGCCACCCCGAAGACCTTCCCGAACTGATGAAGTACTGGCAGTTCCTGCGGTTCCAGCGCATGGCCGCCAGCACGAACGGCCGCCACTAAGCGGTCTTTCGCAGCACTCAACCGGAACAGCCGCGGGGAACGATCCGAAATGCGCAGGCTCTGCGATGAGACCGATTTCCGCCGCCTTCTGAATCCCGGGCCGGTGGCCATCGTGACCACCCACTGGCGCGGCATCAGCAATGCTGCGCCGATCGCCTGGACGGTCCCTCTCTCGATGGATCCTCCGCTCCTCGGCTGCGTGATCCATCCTCAGCGCCACACGGCCGACATGATTCGATTCACCGACGAGTTCGCGATCAACATTCCCGGGCCGGCGCTGCTCAAGCAGGTCGCGTTTCTCGGTTCCCAGTCGGGACTCAATAATAACAAGCTGGAAGCGGCCGGCCTCGAGTTGTTCAACGCCCAGCGCGTCAGCGCGCCGCTCATCGAAGGGTGCCTGGCCTGGATTGAATGCGGCGTGCGCGATGTCACCCGGTTCGGCGACCACACCCTTTTCGTCGGGGACGTGAAAGGTGTTCAAGCCCTGGATGAAGCCTACGCGCAGAAGTGGCTGCTCAAAGAGCGCGAGTTCAGCCCTCTCGTCTACATCGGCGGCACGAGCTACGCGGTCATCGGCGACCCGCTGGAAGCCGTGGTGCAGGTCGACGCGCAGGGCGGGCTCGTCCTGGAGACGGCGGAGGAGCGCGAAGAGCGGCAGGAGATCGAGGGGCAGGAGCGG
>JBGOVF010000310.1:0-3852 GCA_041477975.1 Tepidiformaceae bacterium | reverse complement strand
CTCGGGCTGGAAGTGGATGAGAAGCGGTCGCCACTGCCGGACGGCTCGTACTTCGCTCCCGAACGCACGAACAACTATTTCATCCGGGTAGGTATCGGGAAGACGCGCGTTGAGGTGCTCATTCCCGCGGATAGCACGAGCGGCACGGCGCGGTTCCTCGCGCGAAACGGTCCCGGCCTCCACCACATCGGCTACGGCTGCTCCGACGTCGCGGTCGAAGCCGAGCGGCTCGAACAGGCCGGCTTGCGGCGCATCGACCTTGGCGCACCCACTCCAGGCCGTCGGCTCACGGCCGCGTTCTTCCACCCGAAGAGCGTGAACGGCATCCTCACGGAGCTGGTTCCCGTCTATCAGGAGCCCGGGTAGGGCCGGCGCGGGCTACTTGAGGACATCCCGCCGTTGGAACGCCGCTGCTGCGGCGCCGGCGAAGGCCAACCCCACTCCGGCCAGAACGCCGAGCCGCCAGAAGCTGACGCCATCCGCCAACGGCGACCCGTACAAGCCGAACATCGAGAGGTTGCGCACCCAGTCCGGGAGTTCGAAGAGGGGAATCAGCAGGTCGGCGAAATAGGAGACGGCAATGACCGCTCCGCCGATGGCCACGACGAGACCGGGGCGCCAGCTCGCGATGGCGAAGCCCATCGCCACGACCACGCAGCCGAGGAGGGCGAGCGCGCCCATGGCGGTGGCCAGCGCGGCGACCGGGACATCGACCCCCGCGAGCTCGATGGTCACCGCAGTGGCGACGGTGAGGATGAGCACCGTCACTGCGACAGCGACGGCCGCCGCGGTTAGCCTCTGGAGCAGTACTTTCCAGCGCGGCGGCGGACAGGAGAGTTCGAGTTCCAGGCGCTGATTCAGTTCGTCCCCCGCCCAGGATGCGGCCAGAGTCAAGGCGAACACCGTCACCAGCGGCGGCACGAACGAGAAAAGGACGAGCGAGAGGATGCTCCGCTCGCTCGTGGTGCCGGCTTTCTCGAGCTGTTGGGCGAGGACGCTGTTCGCCTGCTCCAACAATGACTGACGGATGTTGGGTGCAAGGGCGGTCATGAACACCGCAATCAAGCTGAGGCCAGCCCCCCACGCGACGATCGAGCCGAGGGAGTCGCGGAAGCCGCGCCAGGCGCTGTTTCGGAAGAACAGTTGGTACCTGGTCGAAGAGCGAGGGCGCGGGGTCGTGAGCGGCGTGGCCGGCCCGTCGAGCGAACGCCGCGCGTGCAATGTGTCGAACAAGTCGCGTCGTTCGGTCGCCCAGATGGCCAGTGCGGCAAGTCCGGTCGCGAGTGCGGCCAGGGTCGCGAGCGCCGCCCACTCGATGTGGCCGTCGGCGAGGGGAGAGCTTGCGGTGTAGAGATGCGACGGGCTGGCGTACCTTGCTCCGCTGATTTCCGGGACCACGAGAGGCAGCGTGTTGGTCAGGTGGGAGACGATCATGAACCCGGTCGCAGCCAGGGCCGCGGAACGCCGTCGCGTGAACACCTGCGCTGCGGCGAGCCCGGTGCTCCCGAAGAAGAGGGCCGCAACGCCGACATTGGCTGCCGCGCCCGCCACGCGGGGCAGCGCCAGGTTGGGTTTGCCGGCGAGTATCGCTGTCGGTGCCGCGATCGTCGCCATCAGCACCGTGATGACGACCGTCGCCGCGGCCAGGGCCGCGATCTGCTGGCCGAGCAGCCTGCGCCGCGTGCCACAAGCGCCGACTACCACCTCCATGGTGCGCGACTCTTCGGCGCCGCGGGTCATGCCGGTCGCGGCGAGGATGAGGTACAGCCCGATCATGACCGGGCCGAGTCCCAGCCCGCGCCATTCGACGAACCCGCCCAGGGTATCGATGTGCCCGGAGGGACCGTAGAACACCTGGGCCGCTGAAAGGCCTCCATGCAACTGTTCGGCGAGCTGGGTACGTGCGGTGGCGTCGGGATAGGCGATCGCCCAGGCAACCCCCGTCGCCAGCACGAGCACCCCGAGGCCGGCTCCCCAGCCGAGGATCCCCCAGCGCATGTCGCGCAGGGTCTTCGTGTAAACCGAGCGCAGCATTCAGGCGCCCTCGGCGGTTTCGTAGAGCGAGACGAAGATCTCTGTCAGGCTGGGCTCGCGGCTGAGCAGCTCGATTGGTTCAAATCGCGCGACCGCGGCGAGCACCTCGCGCATGTCGCCCTCGACGAGGAGGCTCAACCGGTTGCCTTCGACCACCACGTGAGACACCCCGGCGACTTGGGCGAGAGCCTCCGCCCGAGGCGGGATGGCGCATTCCGCCTCCACTCGATGGCCTTTCGAATGCACCAATTCCTGGACGGCGCCCACGCGCACGAGTCGGCCGTCACGAATGAAGGCCGCACGATCGCAAACCGCCTCCACGTCGCTGAGGATGTGCGACGAGAAGAACACCGTCGCGCCGTTGGTCCGCGCTTCCCGCACGAGTTCAAGCACGGTTTCCTGGTTCAGGGGATCGAGGCCGCCCGTCGGCTCATCGAGGATGAGCAGTGGCGGCCGGTGCATGAACGCCTGGGCGAGGCCGACCTTCTGCTTGTTGCCCCGCGAGTACTGCCCGAACGGACGGTCGAGGTCCAACTCCAGTCGTTTCGCGATCGTGTCGACGTGCGCCCAATCGACGCCGCCGCGCAGGTTCGCCAGGTAGGTCAGCAGTTGGCGCCCCGTTAGCTTTGAGTCGAGCGCGAACTCGCCGGGCAGGTAGCCCGTGAGGCGGTGGACCTCGGAGGCGTCGCGCCGGCAGTCGCGGCCGAAGACGAATGCGTGGCCGGCCGTTGGGCGGATCAGGTCCAACAGGAGGCGGATGGTGGTCGTCTTTCCGGCGCCGTTCGGGCCAAGAAAGCCGAAGATCTCGCCCGCCTCTACCCGCAGGTCGAGGTCGAACACGCCCCGGCGTTCGCCGTACGGTTTCGTGAGCTTCTCGGTAAGGACGGCGTCAGCCATCTGCGAGCACCTTCAGCAAGAACCAGGGCGCCCGTGTGCCGACAATCGCGAAGCGTCAAGGGTGAGCTGAAAGAATGGTGGAGACAGGGGGGCTCGAACCCCCGACCTCAGCATTGCGAACGCTGCGCTCTCCCAACTGAGCTATGTCCCCACAAGAAGCACTCGGGCCGCATCCATCGTATGGAGCGGCCCGATTTGGAGTCAACCTGAGCGTGAACTACGAGCGGTGGGAAGAGCCCCGCCCGATCCGGTAGCTCGTCTCGCCGGTGAATTCCTTTTGCTTACCGCACTTCTTGCAACGTCCGGGCGTCAGTTCGCCTCTCGGAGATTCCAGAACCCAGTGATGGACACAGTCTCCGACCAGTTGAAGCGCTTCAGCTTTGGACATAGTGCGATCCCCCTCGACAAGGTCAATGCAGTACCGGAGAGTGCTCGCACACCCCGCCAACCGGCCCGCGCCAGTGTAGTCGGGGCTATAGAGGCTTTCAATGGCTGGACGCGGTCTTATTCCGTTTCGTCCACCAGCACGGCCAAAGGTGTAATAGTCATAACCCCCACCCGCTCATCGGCCGAGTCTATGCACGGTACGCCGCGATCCTGACGCTTCAGTCCGCCTGCTCGAGCCCGGCCTGAGGTCGAACGGTCATTGTGCCCGACACCAGGTCGATCCTTTCGATCACCTCACCGATGGCCGGCAAGAGCGTTTCACCGACCGCTGCCCGGACAACATAAACGTCCGCAGCGCCACTCTGCAGTACGTCCGTGATGTTCCCGAGTTCGGCGCCGGCGGCCGTCAGCACGCGCAACCCAATCAGTTCGTGGACGAAGTACGACTCATCGTCGTCGCGGAGGACTTCGCGGTCAGGCGTCTCGAGCAGTTCACCGCGCGTGGATTCGACTTCGGCGCGGTCGTCCAGCCCT
>JBGOVF010000470.1:0-2906 GCA_041477975.1 Tepidiformaceae bacterium | reverse complement strand
GAGCTGACCGCTGAGCCGATGTTGGCCGCAATTCAACAGGCCCTCGCAGCCGCGAATGAAATCCCGTCGCCCGCCGAGGCGTAGTGCCCCAGCAGAAGCTCACGCGCCCGTGGGCCTCTAAACTTGCGTCATGCCACCTGCTATCCGCCTCAGACAGGCACACATCAATGCGATGGTCGCCCACGCCCTTGAAGACGCCCCCATTGAATGCTGCGGCCTGCTCGCGACGAAAGACGGCGCAGTCGTCGATATCCGCCGCGCGGTCAACAAGGAAGCCAGCCCGTACCGTTTCTCCATCGACCCCCTCGAAACCCGGAAGCACGAGCTCGCAATGGACGACGCCGGCCAATCGCTCGGCGGCTTCTACCACTCGCACACGGGCTCGCCGGCCATTCCCAGCCCCACCGATATTCGGATGATGGGCACGTTCTTCGGGCCGCCCTACGTTCACTTCGTCATCGGCGTGGCTGACCGTGCACGCCGAGGGGAGCGCCGACTGTGGCGTAGGCGAGGCGCGGGTCGTCCCGAGGTGCGCGTCTGGTTCATCGAAAACGGGGACTGCACGGAACAGTCCTACGAAGTCATCGGGTTCTTCGTTGCCGTGAAACGACAATTAATCCGCGTTTTCAGGCCGTTACGCCACCGTCCACGGGGATGGCCTGGCCTGTGACGAACGCCCCCGCATCGCTTGCGAGGAACAACGCCATCTGGGCGATGTCGTCGGCTGTGCCGATCCGCGCCATCGGCGTCATCCGCTGAATCGCGGCCGTCTGCGCGTCGCTGCCGAGCAACGTCTCGTGAATCATGTCCGTGTCGATCACTCCTGGGCAGATCGCGTTCACTCTGACGCCGTTCCGTCCGTAGGTCACGGCCATCGCCCGCGTGAGCGCCACGATCCCGCCCTTGCTCGCGGCATACGCGTGCGCGTTGCGCGAGCCCTTCAGTGCAGCGACCGAGGCCGTGTTGATGACCGACCCGCCTCCGCGCTCGATCAGCATGGGTATGCCGAACTTGCAGAAGAGGAACACCCCGCCAAGGTTGATATCGAGGATGCGGTGCCAGTCTTCGATGGTGCAGGAGACAATGTCGTCCATGCCCACGCCCATCCGCCGCGTCGCCGAGTACCCGATGCCCGCGTTGTTGTAGAGGATGTCGATCCCGCCATAGGCCTCCGCTGCCCGGCCGAGGACGCGCTGCACATCGCCGGCGACCGAAACATCGCCGGCTGCGCCTACTGCATCGCCGCCAGCGGATCGCACCGCTTCGACAGCCGTGCCAACCGACCCGTCGTCGAGATCGTTGATCACGATCCTCGCGCCTTCGGCCGCGAACAGCATTGCGGCGGCCAGCCCCTGCCCCCGCCCCGACCCCGTGATGACTGCGACCTTCCCGGCGAGTTGCCCTGGCATGCGGATCCTCCGGCGCGGTGGCGCCGCTGCGAAGCCTACCAGAGCCGTCGGCTATCCTTGGTGCGTGTCGTCTCGTCCGCGCTGCCTCCTCCCTTCACCCATCGAGCGCACATACCTCATGGGCATCATCAACGTCACGCCCGACTCGTTCAGCGGCGACGGGCTGGGCACGGACGTGGAGGCGGCAGTCGCGCTCGCCCGGCGGCTGGAAGCCGAAGGCGCCGACATCCTCGACATCGGCGGCGAATCGTCCCGCCCCGGGGCGGCCGAGCTCTCGCCCGCCGAGGAATGCGCGCGTGTACTCCGGGCGGTCCGGGCGGTCCGCCAGGCGACGGCTCTCCCAATCTCTATCGACACCTACCACGCGCCGGTTGCGGACGCGGCGCTGGCAGCCGGCGCCGACGCAGTCAACGACGTCTGGGGACTGCGACGCGATCCGGAGATGGCCAAAGTAGTCGCCCGCCACGGGGCGGGGCTCATCGCGATGCACAACCAGCGCGGCCGGGAGTTCCACGACGTGATCGGCGACATCCGCGCGGGCTTCGAGGCCTCGCTCGCCATCGCCCGGGCAGCCGGGATCGCGCCCTCGCGGATCGTCCTCGACCCGGGCTTCGGCTTCGGCTGGACGCCCGAACAGAACCTGGAGATGATCCGGCGCCTGCCGGAGCTACGGGACCTCGGCCACCCTCTCCTGATCGGGACATCGCGAAAGTCGACCCTCGGCTACATCCTCGGCGCGCCGCCGGACGACCGCTTCGAAGGCACGGCCGCCTCGGTAGCGCTCGCGATAGCAGGCGGGGCGACAATCGTCCGCGTGCACGAGGTCGCGCGGATGAGGCGCGTCGCCAGGGTCGCGGACGCGATCGTCCGTGGGAACTGGCGGCACAAGTAGTGACCCGCGTCGTGATCGCGCTTGGCTCGAACCTCGGCGACCGGCTCGGCAACCTGCGCGCCGCCGTCCGGCTTTTGGCCGAACGCGGCGTGGCGGTGATCGCGGCTTCGTCGATCTGGGAGACGGCGCCCGTGCCCGCCGACCAGCCGCCGTTCCTCAACGCCGTCGTCACCGCCGAAACCGCACTCGCGCCCGAGGACCTCCTCACGGCCCTCAAGGCCATCGAGCACGAGCTTGGCCGCCGCCCCACAAGGCACTGGGGCCCGCGCCCCGCCGACCTCGACATCCTTTTCTACGGCGAGTCAACGGTGGCGAGCGAAGCGCTAACCATCCCCCACCCGCGCATCGCGGAGCGCTCGTTCGTCCTCGCCCCCCTCGCCGAAGTGATGCCCGGCCCCCTGCCGGTCCTCGGGCGTCCGGCGCTCGAGTTGCTCGTGGCAGTCGGCACAACTGGCCTGGCGCGCACGCCCCACGCCCTGATACCCGAAGCCTGATACCTGAAACCGCGGGCTACGCCCGCCGCTACATCCGCCCCATCATCTTCCGTGCGATCCGCTCCGCGGCCAGGCGGTCGCCGGGTTGCAGGTCGCCGTCCAGGACCAGCG
>JBGOVF010000235.1:0-4644 GCA_041477975.1 Tepidiformaceae bacterium | reverse complement strand
TCCAGTCCAAAAGCGACTGCATGGTCCGCTGGCGCGCGGGCAGCGATCGATCGTTGCTGCGCAGCAGGCGGTTCATATCATCGAGGCCCGCGGCAATCGTTCCCGGATCGAGCACGGCCGTGCGGGCGGCGGCGATTTCGATCGCCAGCGGGAGGCCCTCAAGTCGCCGGCAGATCCCGATGACCGGCACGACGTTTTCAGGGGTCAGTTCGAAGTCAGAGCGCGCGGCAGAGGCGCGCTCCAGGAAGAGCTGTACCGCTGCCCAGCTCCTGGGGTCGGTGCCATCGTCCGCGGCCGGTGGCACCGGCAACGGCCGCAACCGCACGACTTCCTCATCGGCGATCCTCAGCGGTTCGCGGCCGGTGGTGAGAACTCCAATCCTCGGACACGAGCGCAACAACTGCGGCACGAGGCGCGCACACGCTTCGACGTGGACATCGATGTTGTCCAGAACGATGAGCGCCGCGCGCTCGCGCAGGTACTCCACCACCTCATCCCAGCGGGCGCCGCCACGGAGGGGCGCACCGATGGCGGCGCCCACGGCGTCGGGCACAAGGGACGCATCCTCGACCGAAGCGAGATCGACGGCCCAGACTCCGTCGCTCCAAAGCTCCTTGATCCGAATTCCGAGCTCTGTTGCGAGCCGCGTTTTCCCGACGCCGGCCGGCCCCGCGATGGTCACGAGCCGGTGCACTCCCAGGAGAGCCGTCAGGCGAGCGACTTCGTCTTCACGTCCGATGAAGGCGTTCCCGGCGCGGACGAGATTGTGCCCCTCGGCGGGCAAGGCCCGGACGGCCGGGAAGTCGGCCTGGAGACCGGGGGCGGAAAGCTGGAGCAGCTTCACCGGATCGTCAAAGTCGCGGAGACGGAACCGGCCGACGTTAATGAACTCGATGCCGGCTACCGGCGCAGAGCGCCCAACGGTCTCGCTGGAGACCAGCACCTGGCCGCCGTGGGCCGCGTTCGTGACCCGCGATGCCTGGCTGACGGCCAGTGCGACGTAGTCGCCGTGGTGCGGCACGGCCAGCCCGCTATGCACGCCCATCCTCACCTTGACGGTTCCATCGAACGGCCAGGTTTCGCGTTGCACGAGCCGCTGGCCCTCCCTGCAGGCAGCTATTGCCTCCGTCGCATCAGCGAAGGCGACGAAGAACCCATCGCCCTCGGTGCCAATCTCTGAGCCGTGAAACTGACGCCAGGCCGAACGCAACAGTGTGCGATGGCGCTCGAGCACGTCGGGATAGGCTGGCCCGAGCCGCTTCATGAGACGCGTCGAACCTTCGATGTCGGAGAAGACAAAGGTTACGATGCCGGACGGCAGGGCTGGTTCGCTCACGGCTGAATCATACAGATTCACGTGGCCTCTACCACGCCCCTGCGCACGGAGGCGAGACCAATGGAACTGACGGACCTGACATACACCACCGATAGGCCCGTGGCGCTCATCACCATGAACCGGCCGCGGTACCACAACGCTCAGAGCTACCCGATGCTCGACAGCCTCGATGCGGCCCTCGAAAGGGCGATGGACGACCCCGAGATCCGCGTCGCCATCGTCACAGGCGCCGGCCCGCACTTCTCCTCCGGGCATGACCTGGGCACGCCGGAGCAGGTCGCGACGCGCGAGGAGCGGGGCATCCCGGCGGACGGCATCGGCTTCTACGACAGCTTCCGGCGCTACAACTTCGACTACAACCTGAAGTGGCGGAACATGCCCAAGCCGACGATCGCGATGGTGCGCGGCTACTGCATCTTCGGCGGCTGGATGATCGCGGCCTCGATGGACCTCGTCTTCGCCGACGATACGGCCAGGTTCCTGTCGTCGCAGTTCGAGTACTTCACGGTCCCCTTGGACGTCGGAGTCCGCAAGGCGAAGGAACTCCTGTTCGAAAGCCGCTTCATCGATGGCAACGAGGCGATGGAGTACGGCTTTGTCAACCGGGTCTACCCGGCCGCGGACCTGGAGCGCGAGACCATCGCGTACGCGAAACGGGCGGCCGAGACGGGCAGCTTCGGCCTGCGCATGGCGAAGTTGGCCGTGAACCACACGCAGGACATCCAGGGCTACACGGCCGCCGTGGAGGCGGGGTTCGCCGATTACCTGGTGGCTGCGCGGGTGCGAAGCAGCAGCTCGCCGCGCATGACGGCGGGCCGGCGCCAGCTCGGCGGCGTGGACCTTGCGCTGCGCGGCGAGCGCGGCGAGCGGCCGGGCCAGCCCAACGCGGGCTGATCTGAGACGGCACCGCGACTTATGTGACTGGCGTGAGCGACCTCGCCGGCTCCGGAATCGAAGCGCCACTGATCAAACACGACTCTATCCAGGCCGCCATCGCTTCCTCAAGATTCGCCAGCGCTTCCGCTGGCGTATCGGCGCTGGTGTAGCAGCCCGGAAGTTCCGGCACCTCGCCCATGTACCGTCCACGGGGTCACCGAAGATGACGCGGTGATAGGGCAGCCGAAGCCTCCGCTGGACCTCCGCTTCGCGTTCGTCGTCAGTCATCTCCGGGCTCCTTCGTCAATTCAAGCACGATACCAGCGCCGAGGTAGCCAACGCTCGACGCGCCCTCGTCCCCGGACGTATAAAGCACCCGGGGACTGGAGGACGGTGCATGCGGCTGGAGAACAAGGTGGCGATCGTCACCGGGGGTGCGTCCGGCATTGGTGAGGCGACTGCGAAAACGTTCGCGCGTGAGGGCGCCCGCGTGCTCATCGCGGACAAGAACGTAACCGAGGGCGAACGCGTCCGGGACGAGATCCGGAAATCTGGCGGCACGGCCGAGTTCGCCGCGACGGACATCCTGGAGCCGGCCGAGATCGAGGCCATGGTCCAGGCGGCCGTCGGCACGTTCGGGCGCCTGGATATCCTCCACAACAACGCGATGACCACCTGGTTCGGCCGCGTCGGAGAGCTGACGCTCGACCAGTGGCGGCGCGCCATGGACGGCGGCCTCAACTCGTACTGGTACGCCTCGAAGCTCGCCGTCGCGGTGATGCTGGGGCAGGGTGGCGGCGCGATCGTGAACACGGCCTCGGTGTCAGGGCTCGCCGCAGACTACGGGCTCGGCGCTTACAACACCGCCAAGGCCGGCGTCGTTAACCTCACGCGGGCCTTCGCGATCGACTACGCACGTGCGGGGATCCGCTGCAACGCCGTCTGCCCGGGGCCAATCTTCACTCCGCCGATTGCCCGCGGAAAGGCGACGCGCCCGGACGTCCACGAGAAGATCGCGGAGGCGATCCCCATGGGGCGCTTCGGCGAGGCGCAGGAGATCGCGAACGTGGTGTTGTTCCTGGCGTCGGACGAGGCGTCGTTCGTGACCGGCTCCTATGTGGTGGCCGACGGCGGGCTCTGGGCTTTTTCCGGGATGCCAAGCCTCACCGGCCGGGGGCCGGACTGGTGACCAGCGCAGCCGAGCACTACGCGTCCCTCGTCGATGCCTACAACGCGCAGCTTGCGCGCGTCGGCCCTGGGGCGCCGGACCGCTGGGGGGCCATGGCCGCGGGCTTCCGCCTGAACCCGCGGCGCGAACTGGAGGCGAACACGGCCGCGGTGGCGGCGCTGATCGAACCCGGCGACGTCGTCATTGATGTTGGCGGCGGCGCCGGGCGCATCAGCCTGCCGGTGGCACTGCGCTGCCGCGAACTGATAAACGTCGAGCCTTCCGCCGGGATGCGCGAACAGTTCGACGCCTCGGCCGCAGAGGCGGGCATCACCAATGCCCGCTGCGTAGCGGAGCCCTGGCCCGCCGCCGGTCTGGGCTTGCAGGCGGACGTCGTGATGCTGGCGAACGTAACCTACTTCGTTCCGGACATCGTGCCGTTCGTGCAGGCGCTGCGGGCCGCGGCGCGGCGGCGGGTGATCATCGGCGTCTGGAGCATCCCGCCGCCGAACCATGCCGCATCCCTTTTCGAGCTTCTCCACGGCGAGCCCCAGGCCCGCGTCCCGTCGTACCGGGAGCTCCTACCGGTGCTCTGGGAACTTGGCCTGCTGCCGGACGTTACGGTGCTGCCGGACCCGTTCCGCCGCGCCGGCGAACGTCCGCCCACCCGCGAGGCGGCGATCGAGTTCGCCATCACTCGCGGCAGCGCGGAGGGTGTCTCAGGGGCGGCCGGCGTCGTCGCAGCACACTTCGATGAGCTCTATGCGGGCGGGCCAGACGGCTTCGTCCCGAAGTGGACGCCGCCCACGCGCGAAATGCTCATCACCTGGACGGAACGCTAGAGTGCGCAATCTCGGAGTTGCGTCGACACGCTAAGCCAACCGGCCCGATCCAGTTCGTTTTTCCGCGTTCGACGTTCGTCGCGAGCAGAACAAACGACGAGGGGGGGAGTCGATGGGACCGTGTGACCCTTCCTGTTGCCCCGAGGAACCGTCACGTTGATGCCATGGGCCGACAAGACGGGGGCCGCTGGTAGGCGCCGAGGATGTGAGCATGCAGCCAGGACAAGGCGAGGTCGCGCGGCCGGGCTGGGGGAAGCCCGCCCGGCGGCTGCGCACGGCCCTGTTCGCCGCCGCCGCGCTCGCTCTGGTTGTTTTTCTCTTTCACCTGGCCGGCGGGTGGTACTTCGCCTCGAAGATCGACGAGCGCGCCCTCTCTGCGGAAGCCAGGCGTGCGTCTCTGGTGCCGACCTACAACACGCAGG
>JBGOVF010000450.1:0-2993 GCA_041477975.1 Tepidiformaceae bacterium | reverse complement strand
TGATGTACTCGATCTTCTCGATTTCGACCGCGTCGACCTCTTCGTCGGTCCACTGCGGCTCGTCGCGCATGCTTTCGAAGGACGCGAGCCGCGTCGCGTTTTCGACCAGGTAGCGAATCGAGGTCGACCGCTGGCGGGCGATGGGCTCGCCGTGCTGGTTGAAGTAGCTGGTGTCACCGCGGGAGAACATGGTCGGCCCGGCGAAGCTGGTGTTTGCGACCTTGTAGTCGTAGAGCATGCGCTCCATGCGCAAAGTGTCGCCCGGGTACACGCGCGGGCCGAAGAACCAGAATTCGTCGCCGCCGAAGAGCATGTGCGTGCCGGGGATGGTGCCTTGGATGGCCGGCGTGGCGCCCGTGCCAGGCCCGCCGCCGAAGTAGGACTGCGGGCAGACGATCCGCCCAAACTTGCTTTCGGCCGCAAAGACTTCGTCGAAGTAGAGCGGGTTTGGATTGGCGACGCCCTGCACGAAGCGGCGCACGTCGTTCGTGCCGAACGGCTCCTTCAACTGTTGTCCGCCGAGCGGCACGCCGATCCACTTGTCGACTTCGGTCGTGTCGAGTTCGAGCAGGCCGCGTTCTGATGCGTAGGTCATGGTCTTCCTCCTGAGTAATGGTGCGTTAGCGAATGTGTGGTGCGAATTCCGTGCCGATGTGCCCTTCGGCTTCCAGCTCGGCGTACTCCGCATCACTCACGCCGAGCAGGGTTTTGTAGACGTATTCGTTGTGCTCTCCAAGGCCAACCGGCGCCAGGCGAACCTCCAGGGGTGTGTTGTGAAAGCGGTAGGGAAACCCGGGGTAGCGGTGCAGGCCGGTGTCGGCCTGCTCCACTTCCACGAAGTAGCCCCGTGCCGCCAGGTGTGGGTCGGCCATGGCGTCGGCGTCATCCATCACGGGCCCTGCCATGATGCCCTTCGCCCGTAAGCAGTTGACTGCCTCTTCGCGTGGCCGTCCACGGGTCCACGCGGAGATGATCGCGTCGATCTCGTCGTGGGCGCGATAGCGGCCGCTGGCCGTGGCGAAGCGCGGGTCGTCGCAACCGGCCGGGTTGCCGGCTACCCGGCAGAACGCCTGCCAGGCAGCGTCGTCTCCCAAAGTGAGCACGAGCCAGCGATCCTCCCCGGCACAGGGGTAGCACCCCTGGATCGCGGCGTAGTCGCGGTTGCCCAGCGAATCGGGCACGCGGTCGTTCATCGTGTAATCCAGGACTGCGTGGCCCAACAGGCCGACGAAGTTCTCGACCATTGAGACATCGATGTATTGGCCGCGGCCGGTCTTCGCGCGTGAAAAGAGCGCCATCTGGGCGGCCAGCGCCATGCTCATGGCGCCGGCCGCATCGGCGGTCACGGCCCAGGTGTTCGAACTGACGTCGCGGTCGCGGTAGCGGCGAAGCAAGTCGTGGCCCGCGTAGGCCTCCATCTGCAACCCGAGCGCCTTGTAGCTCGCGTAGGGCCCGCTCGAGCCGAACGACGACGCCCCCACGTAAACGAGTCGCGGGTTCACGCGCCGCAAATCGTCGTACCCAAGCCCGAACCCTTCCAACGAACCCGGCGACTGATTGGTAAGGAGGACATCGGAGATTGCCGCCAGCTTGCGGAAGATCTCCTGGCCGCGCTGCTTCTTGAGGTCGACGGTCATGCTCTTCTTGTTGCGTGCGGTTGTGTTGAACCACGGGAATCGGTTCCAGGGCCGTTCGCCAGCTTCGCGGTTCGGGTATCCGCCAGCCGACGGGATGCTGGCCATGATCGCTTCTTTCGTTGGATGAGCGAAGATCCCCCGGGTTTGCGGCGGGAAGTACTGGGTCGACTCCACCCGGATGACCTCAGCCCCCAGGTCCGCGAGCAACAGTGCTGCCTGCGGCCCGGCCAGGACCACTCCGAGGTCGAGGACGCGGATGCCTTCGAGCGGGAGGGCCATCAGATAGCCCCCGTTGCGGACAGGACCTGGAGATCGTCGACGGTGTATCCCAGCGCGCCGAAGACCTCGGCGTTGTGTTCGCCGAGGCGCGGCGCGGCGGCGCGCATTTCGCCCGGCGTGCCGTGCATCTGAAACGGAAGGCCCGCATAGAGCGCGGGGCCGGCCGTCGCGTGTGCGAGCTGCCGAAAGAAGCCGCGCACCTGCAGGTGCGGGTCCTCGACGAGGTCGGCGATGGTGTTCACCGGGGCGGCGGGCAGGCCCTTCGCCTGGAAGATCTGCACGATTTCGCGCTTCGTCCGGTCCATGCACCAGGGGATCCAGAAGGCGTCGAACTCTTCGCGCAGGAGGGGGTCCTGGAGTGGTGGCGTGAAGCGACCATCGCGCAGGAAGTCCTCATTGACCGCCGCAACGAACGTATCCCACCAGACGATGCCGACGGTCATGTGGAAGTACCCATCGGCGCACGGGTTGAACGGCGGCGGGGCCGAAATGCCCTGCACCGAGGCCATTCGCACCATCTTCTCGCCGGTGTAGTCGTACGCGGTCAGCGAGATCGCGCGGCGGTCCACCGAGCTCGTGAACGCTTCCATGATCGAGCAGTCTATCCACTCGCCTTCGCCGCTCGATTGCTGGCGGAGGACGGCTGCCATCGTCGCGACCGCGGCCGTCTGCCCGGCAAACTGGAGGTTGACGCGCGGCGCCATCGAGGCCGGTTCGGCATCGGGCTGGCCGGTCCCGAACATCGCGTGCCCCATCCCGTAGAGGACGATTTCGCTCGCGGGGAGGTCCCGGTACGGCCCGGTCTGGCCGAAGTTCGAAATCGAGGTCAGGACAATCTTCGGGTTGATGGCGCGGAGCGCGTCGTACGAAAAGCCGAGCGCTGGCAAGACTCCCGGCCGGAAGCTTTCGACCACGACATCTGTGTCGCGCACGAGTTCCGCCAGGATGCTTTGTCCGCTCTTCGTGCCGATGTTGAGTGTGACGCCGCGCTTATTCACGTTGAGGTGCAGGAAGGAGAGGCTGTTGTCGGGGCCCGGCGTGTCGCCGGCGAACGGCCCGATGTGTCGCATCAGGTCG
>JBGOVF010000496.1:0-2779 GCA_041477975.1 Tepidiformaceae bacterium | reverse complement strand
GGATGCGTTCGAAGAAGCCGCGGCCACGCTTTGGCAGTGTGGGGGTGCCCATCGTGTCGGCGAGTTGCTGGAGGAGCGCGCGCTGCTCTTCCGTGAGCGTCTCTGGCACGACCGCGGTGACGCGCACGACCATGTCGCCGCGGCCGATCGAGCGCAGATGGGGAACGCCCTTGCCGCGGATGACGAAGTCTTCGCCGCTCTGCGTGCCGGCGGGCACTTCGAATTCCAGATCGCCGTCGAGCGTAGGAATTGTTACGACGGCGCCCAGTGTCGCCTGCGCGATGTTGACCGGCAGCTCGAGGAGGATGTGGTCCTCGACGCGTTCGAACCGTTCGTGCGCGGCCACGGAAAGGACGACGTAGAGGTTGCCTGCTTCGCCGCCGCGGGCGCCGGCTTCGCCTTCGCCCGTGAGACGTATCTGCGCGCCATCGTCGACGCCCGCGGGCACCTTCACGCTGATCTTGCGCGCGTTCTTCTCGCGGCCTGTGCCCTTGCATTTGGTGCAGGGGTTGGGAACGATGCGCCCCTCACCCTGGCAGCGCCCGCAGGTCGCCACGTTCACGAATTGGCCGAAAATGCTCTGCTGGGCTCGCCTCAACTCGCCAGCGCCGTTGCATTCCGGGCAGGTGGTTAGCTCGCTGCCCGGCTCAGCGCCCTTGCCGGCGCAGCGGTCGCAACGTTCCAGGCGCTGGTATTCGATTTCCTTGTCGGCGCCGAAGATGGCCTCCTCGAAGGTGAGGCGCATGTTGTAACGAAGGTCCGAGCCCTTCGCCGGGCCGCGCCGCCGCCGCCCGCGGTTCCCGCCGCCAAAGAAGGCATCGAAAATGTCGCCGAAGCCTTCGAAGTTCTGGAAGCCATCGAAGCCGCCGTGCGCCCCACCAGCGGCGCCTTCGACACCGGCGTGGCCGAAGCGGTCGTAGAGGGCGCGCTTTTCGGGGTCGGAGACGACCTCGTAGGCGCGGTTGATCTCCTTGAACTTCTCGGCCGCATCCTCCGAGGGGTTCCGGTCCGGGTGGAACTCCATCGCGAGCTTGCGATAGGCCTTTTTCATCTCCGCGGCGTCGGCCGATTTGGCGACGCCGAGCACTTCGTAGTAGTCACGTTGTCCAGTGGGCATGCTCTTAGCAGTGTAGCAAACGGAGTGCTAGCCGGGAGCGGACGGCTGGCAAGGGGCGCTTCTCGTAGAATCCGGACATGGCCTACCTCCCCGAAGGACTGCGCGCCGACTTCCAGCGGTTCACGGAAGGGCCCACGAAAGTGCGCCAGGCGATCGGCGACCTCGACCCGGCGACGTTGAACCGGCCGAACCGAGATGGCTGGTGCATCCGCGACGTGCTCATCCACCTTGCGGATACGGAGCTGGTCCGGGCCGTGCGGTTTCGGATCATGCTGACCGAAGACGAACCAACGCTGGCGCCGTTCGATGAGGCGCTCTGGAAGCGTAAGTTGAACTACCTCTGGCGCAGCCCGGAAGCGGCGATCTCGCTTTTCCAGCAAACGCGCTACACCAACGGAGAACTCCTGCGCGAATGCGACCTTCGCGGCTGGCAACGGAAGGCGATCCACCCCGACCGCGGCGAAATCACGATCGCGGACCTGGTGCGGATAGGGGCCGAACATGTGGACGAGCACGTGACACAGATTGGTGAGTTGCGCGGCAGCCGATAGTGCGCGTTGCGCCGTGGCCGAACACGCTCCCGGGCGATAAGCTACGCCTCCTATCCGACGTTTCGTGAGGCAACCCATGTCCGAGACCGTGCTCTACGAGGTGACCGACGGCGTCGCCGTGATGACCCTGAACCGCCCGGAATCGCTGAACGCCATGAACCCCGAGATGCTGGGTACGATGTTCAAGGTGGCGCAGCAGGCTGCGGACGACCCGGCAGTGCGCTGCGTGGTTGTCACCGGCGCCGGCCGCGGCTTCTCCGCAGGGGGTGACGTGAAAGGAATGGGCGGAAACAGTGGCGCAGCTACGCTGGCGAGCGCGCCCGTGCTCACGGGGGCGGAAGCCCTCCGTCAGCAGGAAGAGTTTTCGCGGCTGCTACAAGAGATGGCGAAGCCGACGATCGCGGCGGTGAATGGTGTGGCGGCTGGAGCTGGCCTGAGCGTCGCGCTCTCGGCCGACATCCGCATCTCCAGCAACCAGGCGCGGTTCACGACCGCCTTTTCGAAGATCGGCTTCAGCGGGGACTTTGGCGGGACGTGGCTGCTGCAGCGGCTCGTAGGAAACGCGAAGGCACGCGAACTTTACTTCTTCAGCGAGATCTTCGACGCGCAAGCTGCGTTGAGCCTCGGCATCGTGAGCCGCGTGGTGCCGCACGAATCGCTGATGGACGAAACGATGACGCTGGCGCGCAAGCTCGCCTCCGGCCCCACCCTGGCCTATGGCCGGATCAAGGACAACTTCAGTTACGGTGCTACGCACACCTTCGGGGAGACGCTGACGCGCGAGGCGGTGAACATGACCGCGAGTTCGCAAACGCAAGACCACAAGGATGCCGCGAGGGCCTTCGTGGAGAAGCGCGAGCCGCAGTTCCAGGGTCGCTGACGAGCATGTTTGGAGCGTCCGCGTGCGCCACGGACCCGTTCGCGTAAGAATCCCGCAGGACTGTTGACAGCCTCTTCAGACGGGGCGTAGCTTGCCTGTGTATGGATGTGTTGATTGGCATCCGACGACCGTAACGGCGACGCCTACTGGCGTCGCCGTTTGTGCTTCCTGAAGGAGGACACCAGGTCATGCAGTCGAGCTTGATCGGCAAAGTGGAAAAGGCAAAGGTTT
>JBGOVF010000410.1:0-3177 GCA_041477975.1 Tepidiformaceae bacterium | reverse complement strand
GTTCGCCAAAACCTCGAACTCGCCCTCCGGCTTCATGGTGTCGCCGCCGCGGACCGGAACCTGAGGATCACCGAGACCGCAACGGCCTGCGGGATCGCGGATGTGCTCGAACGCGATGCCCGCCACGTCTCCGGTGGAGAAGCCCAGCGCGCCAACCTCGCGCGCGCCCTCGTCCTGCGCGCACCCGTGATGCTCCTGGATGAGCCCCTTTCGGGGCTGGACCGTCCGGCGCGTGAGCAGCTCCTGCGGGACCTTCCCCCGTTGCTCGCGAGGTTCGCCTCCACCGTCATCCTCGTCACGCACGAGCGGGAGGAGGCGCTTCGCCTCGGGAACGACCTCGTCATCCTGGCCGCGGGCCGCGTGCAGGCTTCCGGCTCAAAGCGTCAACTGTTCGCCCACCCGCCCGGTCCGGAGGTGGCGGCCGTGCTCGGCTACCAACTCATTCAAACCGACCGCGAACTGGTGGGGGTCGCGCCGGATTCGCTGGTCTGCGGCGCGGGGGAATGCGAGTTCGAGATGCGCGTGGAACGCGTGACGGACCTCGGCGGCCACTTCGAAGCGTACGGTAGCACCGGCCACTCGACGGTCGTCGCGCGCGTGCACGGGAATCCGCCGGCGGCCGGCGAGAACGTGGTGGTGTCGGTCCCGCGGGCGAGCCTCGTCCGCTTCAGAGAGACCGCGACGGAACCGCTACACTGACGCGAATGACGGTTCGCCCTCCGCTTCGGCAGCCGCCCGCCGCCCGGTTTCTGCCTCCGAGCCTTTTCTATGGCTGGTACGTGGCCGTCGCCTGCGCCCTGCTCATGTTCGTTGGAGTTGGCGTCGGCTATTACGGGCTTCCGGTCTTCCTCAAGCCGCTGAAAGACGAGCACGGCTGGAGTACGACCCAGGTCAGCTGGGCGCCCACGATCTACTTCTGCATCTCGGGGCTTACGGCTGCCTTGATCGGCCCGGCAGTGGATCGGCGCGGGCCGGTCGCCTTCATGGTCATCGGGACCATCGTGAACGGCATCAGCGCCGCGTTCATCGGGTTGGTCAACGAACTGTGGCAGCTGTACCTGGTCTATTTCGTCTTCGCGGTGGCCTTCGGGATGTCCAGCTCGGTCGCGGTGAACGCGATCATGACGCGTTGGTTCGTGCGGCGCAGGGCGCTGGCGATGAGCGTCTCCTCCACCGGCGTCTCGCTGGGCGGCGTCATCCTCGCGCCGGTGGCGAGCAAGCTCATCGACATCGGCGGCCTGGAACTGGCGACGCCGGTCCTTGGCCTGCTCGTGCTGGTTGTAGCGTTGCCGGTCGTCCTGCTCGTGGTCTCGTGGGACCCGAAGGAGATGGGCCTGACCCCGGATGGAGACGCCCCCGGCAGACCCCGGCCGGCCGCGGAGCGGGTCACCATGGCTTCGCAGACGCGCTTCTGGACGCGTACCGAGGCCATGAAGACGGCGGGGTTCTGGGGCGTTTTCATCGCGTTTCTGCTGGTGCTCATCGCGCAGACCGGCTACGTCGTGCACCAGGTGTCGTTTCTCGAAGATCGCCTGGGCTCGCGCAGCGCAGCCGCGTTCACGCTGAGCGTCACGGCGTTCGGCAGCATCATCGCGCGGCTCGCTGTCGGGCTCTTCGCCGATGGAGTGGACCGCCGCCTGCTGACTGTCATCCTTTTCGTCGTCCAGGGGACATGCATTCTGCTCATCATCCACACGGATAGCGTGGCCGCGACCTGGGTACTGACGCTGGTCTTCGGCCTGACGATCGGCAACATCTACATGATGCAGTCGCTGCTCGTCGGCGAGATCTTCGGGATGGTGTCGTTCGGGAGCATCTTTGGCCTGATCAGTCTCGCCGGGCAGGTGGGCAGCGGGTTGGGACCAATCGGGGTTGGCACGATCCACGACCAGACAGGTGGTTATGGCGTGCCATTCACGATTACGGCGCTGCTCACTTATGCGGCGGCGGTCGCGATCCTCTTCGCCCGGCCCGCCCGCGAGGCCCGCCCCGCCGCCGCCCGGAAAGGGGCCGCGGGCGCGGTTGCCACTCGGGGCGAGTAATCCCGGCGCGTTAGTGATGCGCGACTGAGAATGCCGCCGTGGCTCTTCCATCGCCCGGTTCCAGCCGCGACCGCCGGATCATCTTCAGCACCAAGGCGCTCCGCTCCTTCGGCGACGGCATGATGAGCATCGCGCTGGCCCAGTACGCGGTTGCCATTGGCCTGAGCGGATTCGAAGCCGGGGTGGTGGCGTCCTCGGCGCTGGTGGGGACATCGATAATGACATGGCTCGTTGGGCGCTACGTCGAACGCGTAGGCGGCGGCGGGTGCTCATCGGCGCGGCGCTGCTGACGACGCTGACCGGGGTCGCGTACGCGCTGAGCAGCAACCTGGCGATCCTTGTTGCCGTTGCCTTTTTCGGCACCGTGAACCCGACATCGGGAGATGTCTCGTCGTTCTTGCCGGTGGAGCAGGCGATCCTTGCGCAGCAGACCGACGTGCGCCGGCGCGTCGTCACGTTCGCGTGGTTCAGCGTGATCGGATCGCTGGCAGGCGCTGCCGGGGCTCTCGCCAGCGGCTCCACCGGGCTCCTCGATCACCTTCCGGCGCTTGGCCCGTCAGGCGCGGTTCGGCTGCTCTTCGCGTTCTACTCAGCGCTGGGGCTCGCGACGCTGCTCGTCACGTTCCGCCTTGGCCCGGCGATAGAACTGGTGCAGACCGACCGGCCGAGCGGTCTTGGGCCGTCGCGCCGGCGTGTGTTCACGCTCAGCGGGCTCTTCGCGACGGATGCGTTTGCCGGCGGCTTGGTCACCCAAAGCCTCGTCGCACTGTTCCTGCTGCGGAAGTTCGACCTGGACCCGGCCGTGACCGGGGCGGTGTTCTTCGGCACGAACCTCTTCTCTGCTGTCTCCTTCCTTGTCTCGGCGCGGCTCTCGATGCGCTTCGGGCTCGTTAACACCATGGTGTTCACGCACCTGCCGGCGAACTTGCTCCTCATTGGGGTGGCGTTTGCGCCCGGCGCCGGGCTGGCCGTGGCGTTCCTGATGGCGCGCGCTATGCTCTCCCAGATGGATGTGCCGCCACGGCAGGCGCTCATCGTTTCGGTGGTGGAACCGGAGGAGCGGGCGGCGGCGGCAGCAACGATAGGTTTATCGCGGAGCATCGCCTCGGCGGGCGGTCCATCGCTGGGCGGTTCG
>JBGOVF010000293.1:0-3979 GCA_041477975.1 Tepidiformaceae bacterium | reverse complement strand
TGTTCGTCGGTCCCATAGAGCATCAGGACCGGGCCGAGCATGTTGAGCCCGTTCGCGTTCAGGATCGGCGCGCGCCGGTACGAGATCTCCTCGCGCAGCACCACCTGTTCCATGATCGTCGCCGAAAGCCCGCCGTATTCCTTCGGCCAGTGCGCAGTCAGCCAGCCGCGCTTCGCGAGCCGCTTGTTGAACTCCCTGGCGGTTTCGTACTCGTCGCGGTCGCCGCTCCATTCGGTGCCGACGGGAGACTCTTCGAAGTCTTCCGGGAGGTTCTCCGCGAGAAAGGTGCGGATGTCGCTCCGGAGCTTCTCCTGGGCCTCGGTGAAATGGAAATCCATGGGCTGTCCCTCGCGCGAACTCTACGCCTTCACGGCCTCGGGCACGCTTCCGGCGCGCTTCTTGAAGTAGGGGATGACGTACTCGCCGAAGAGGCGGATGGACTCCATCACCTTGTCGTGGGGCACGCGGCCGGCCTGCATCAGGCACATGATCTGGTCGACTCCGACCTCTTCCCAGTGCTTGATCACCTTGATGCAGCGCTCCGGGTCGCCGATGCAGACGACGGCGTTGTCCACCATCTTGTCGATCTCGGCGGACGAAGTTTCCACTTCGGTGAAATACTCCCGGCCGTACCAGGCGCGCCACGCGCCCTCGGACTTGGCCCACTTGCCGTAGAGCTGCTGAGCGCCCATGACGTAAGCGCCGGCAGCAAAGCCGCCCACGGCCTTGGCTTCCGCGTCGTCTTCCAGGCAGAGCGTCACGGTAAACGCCGCAATGTTGTTGTTGACGAACTTGCCCGCGGGCTCGGCGCTCTTGATGCGCTCGCGGTACATCTTCACTGCGTCTTCCGATTGGCCTGGGGCGCTGAGCGAGAACGAGAGCACGCCGAGGCCCTTGTCGGCGGCGATTTCGAATGTCGACGGGCTGACACCCGAAACCCAGAGCGGCGGGTGCGGCTTCTGCACCGGCTTTGGGATGACGTTGCGCGCCGGGATCTGCCAGAACTTCCCCTCGTGCTCGAAGCTGTCCTGCGTCCACATCTTCGGGATCATGTGGAGCGCTTCTTCCCACATGTCTCGTGAGATCTCGGGGTCGATATTGAAGCCGCCGAGTTCGGCTTCGGAGGTGCCACGGCCTGTCCCGAATTCGAGGCGGCCGTTGCTCAGGATATCGAGCACGGCCGCACGCTCGGCGGCGCGGACCGGGTGGTTCATCGTGAGGAGGACGACGCCGTGGCCCAGCCGGATGGTGCTCGTGCGCGCTGCCGCCGCCGTCAGGAACAGCTCCGGGGCGGCGGAGTAGGAGAACTTCTCGGTGAAATGGTGCTCGGTCTCCCAGACGTATTCGAAGCCCATCTGTTCGGCGTACTGGATCTGTTCGAGCGCTTCGCGGTACGCGTTCTGGACCGCCGCCTCGTCGTGCGGACGCAGGGCGATCAACTCGTAAAACAGTCCGAATTTCATGGGCGGCTCCGTGGCTCCCGGCTCTGCAGGCAGCGCTCTAAATGCGCACGTAGACTAGCTTCGCCAAGAGGGAAAGTCAACGCAGAAGAGCGAGTTGCAATGGAAACTCAACCGACGTCACGTTGCAAATCGCAAATGTAAGGTGCAAGGCTGTACGACGCCGATGGCGCCCCGCTATCATCGGCCAGGGCAAAGTCTCCGATCGTAGCGCCGCTGGAGGGTTCGAAGGATGAAGTTTCACTGGTTCGCCGAGGTCACCTACCCGAGCCTTCCGGCCGATTTCGCCGAAACCCAGCCGACCGCCTGGGTGACCATCCCGCACAGGCTCCACGACTCGCTGGAGGTGGGCCGAACCTACCGGATGTTCATTGAACTTATGGAACACGCCGACAGAGTTGGGTTCGACGGACTCGCAGTGAATGAGCATCACCAGTCGGCCGGCGCCATGACCCCCTCGCCGAACCTGCTCGCGGCAACGCTGGCGCGGACAACCCAGAACGCAGCCATCCTCGTCATTGGCGACAGCCTGGCGCTGTACAACCCGCCCACGCGCGTGGCCGAGGAGATGGCATACATCGACTGCCTTTCGGAAGGTCGCCTGATCGCCGGCTTTGTCTTCGGGACGGCGATGGATTCGGTGTACGCCTACGGCATCCCCCCGGCGGAGCTGCGCTCCCGCTTCGGCGAGGCACGAGAGCTCATACTGAAGGCCTGGCAGGCGGATGAGCCGTTCGCGTTCAACGGAAAGTACACACGGTTGCGTTATGTGAACCCATGGCCGCGCCCGGTGCAGAAGCCGACGCCGCCCATCTGGGTGCCCGGCAGTGGCAGTGTCGAGACCTGGGACCTGGTGACTGAGAAGGACTATTGCTACGGCCACCTTTCGTTCTCCGGCATGAAGTCGGCGCGGCCGGTAGTCGATGGCTACTGGCAGTACGTGGACAAGCTGGGCGGGAATATGAACCCGAACCGCATGGCCTTCACGCAGCTCGTATGCCTGGCCGATACGGAGGCCGAAGCCGAGGAGAAGTACTACGAGGCGGTCAAGTACTTCTACCGCTACACCAACCGCGTCTCGCGCGGCTTCACCGGGGCGCCAGGCTACCGCACGGCAAAGTCGATGACCTGGGAGCTTGAGCGCGCGACGGCGAACCCCGACCGCGACGCCGCCTACCGCGGTGACCTGACCTTCAAGGAGTACAACGACAAGGGCTTCATCATGGCCGGCAACCCCAAGGTGGTTCGCGAGCGGATCCGCGAACTGGCGAAAGAGCTTCGCGTCGGCCAGCTCATCCCCACGCTGCACATGGGCAACCTCTCGGCCGAAATCGCCCGCGAGAACACGGAGATGTTCGGGCGCGAGGTCATCCCGTACCTGCGCGATGTGTGGAGCGAGTACCCGGATCACTGGACGCCGGCGGTCTCGCAGCAGCGCGTGGCGGCAGCGGAGAAGGTCGCGGCGGGAGTCGGCGGCGCGACCTAGCCTTCAGTCTTTATACGGGCAGGGCATGAAGGGCGCCACACGGTCATCTGATGCCGAGGTTTCAGGCATCAGGTTTCCGGAGACGAACGGCGGCAAGGCGCGATCAGGCCTCAGTCCTCAGTCCTCAGGCCTCAGGCCTCAGTCCTCAGTCCTTCGCTGGTACACTGATCCCATGACACTCGAAACCAGCGCCGGCCACGGCTCGACGCTCTCCCCCACCCACGAACCCCTCGTTTCCGTCCTCTACACGAGCGCAGCGACCGTCATCGATGACTTGGCGAAGCTGATGGAGCTGGCCCACTTCCGCCAGCACCTGCCGCCCACCAGCGAGACTCTGCTCAAGGTCAACATCAGTTGGCAGCACTACTACCCCGGCTGCAGCACCAGCCCGTGGCAGCTCGACGGCGTCACCCAGGCGCTCAAGGGCGCCGGCTACGACCGCATCACCCCGGTCCAGAACGGCACTGTCGTGGTCGATTCGCACGATGGCGAGAAGGGGAACAAGCACGACCGCGTGTTCGCGAAGCACGGCATGACCCCGGTCCACCTGCAGGACAGGGGCGCGCGCTGGGTACCCTACGCCCCGAAGGGCAAGATGCTCGTCCTGGACGACGTCTTCCCCGACGGCATCGAAGTGCCGGAGATGTTCCTCGGCACGAACATCGTCCACCTGCCCACGCTCAAAACGCACGTCTTCACCACCATGACCGGAGCCATGAAGAACGCTTTCGGCGGCCTGCTGAACAACCGCCGCCACTGGACGCACTCGGTCATCCACGAGACGCTCGTCGATCTCCTGCGCATCCAGCAAGAGATCCACACGGGCATCTTCGCCGTGATGGATGGGACGATCGCCGGCGACGGGCCGGGCCCGCGCGCCATGCGCCCGCACGTCAAGAACGTCATCCTCGCCAGCTCCGATTCGGTCGCGATGGACGCCGTGGCGGCGAAGATGATGGGCTTCGACCCGATGAGCATCCCCTTCATCCGTCTGGCTCACGAAGAGGGCCTGGGTGTTGGCGACCCGGCGGAG
>JBGOVF010000220.1:0-4901 GCA_041477975.1 Tepidiformaceae bacterium | reverse complement strand
GCCCGCGCCACGCATCGCGGCAGGCATTGGCGGGCCGTTGCCCGGGCCCGGCGGCAGCATCCGCCCCGGCGCTCACCCGGGCGTGTCGCTCTACGTGCAGGTGCTGAGCCTCGCCGACTCATTGGCGAAAGGCGAGCGGCTCGGGGGGAAGATCATCGTCCAGCCAACCGATACGCCCGGCGGGCCGACCGTGGCGGGACTGCTGGACCCCGAGGGCAACCGCCTCATGCTGGTCCAGCAGTAGCGGCACCGCTCAAACCCGAACATCGTTCGGATGTGCAATAATCCCCGGCACGCAAACCTTTGGAGGCACGACTGTGGCAATCGACGGAACCTGGAACATCACGATGCAATCGCCGATGGGCGCCCGCGAAGTGAAGGCGGAGCTGACTTCGAACGGCGGGAGCATTGGCGGCAACTTTAGCGGCGCGCAGGGCGCCGCCCCGGTCAGCGGGACGATCGATGGCAACGCGGCCAAGTTCGCGGCGACGGTAACGACGCCCATGGGGCAGATGGAGCTGAAGTTCGACGGCACCGTGGACGGCGACGCGATTTCGGGGAATGTGGCCTTTGGCGCGTTCGGCAGCGGGACGTTCACGGGGGCGCGGGGGTAGCGAGTACTAACTTGCGAAACTCGATGGGGGCTCCGCGGCGTCCCGCCCTCACCCCCCAACCCCCTCTCCCGACTGCGCGGGAGAGGGGGAGACCGGTTCACGCCTGCACGGGCGTCAATCGGTAATTTCTTCGCCTACAACTAGCTGTAGTCGGGTGCTCGCGAGGGCATCTGCGCCGCTCAGGCGCCGCCTTGTTCCACCGGGTATTGGATTTCGGTGACCGCGTCTTTCGGTGATTGTCCGGCTGGTTCGAGATACACCTCGCGATACGAGCCGACGAGCCGGACGTGGTTCGACTCAACCCAGCTCAGCAGCGCCGCGTGCGCCTGGCCCATCCCGGCGTAGTCGCCCTCGTGAACGACCGATGCGACCTGCGTCGCGGGCAGGTCGTACACCTTCACACGCTGGTCTCCGGCGAACAGCCGCTCCACCGGTACGGCGGCTTCGACATCCTCGTTTGCCAGGACTTCCGCCCCCTGGTGCCAGATCGCAAGGCAGGGGGCGAGTTCCCGTGCGCCCCTTGCCTTTATCAGCGCATAGGCTTCGTCGAACGCCGCTCCGAGAACCTCCGGCACCTGGTCGTTCGTTGGCACCGTCACCCTGCGCGACGCGATCGTCATCGCGGGAGCTTCCTTGAGCATCACGTTGTAGTCAGGCATGTCATCCTCCGATTCAATCTGGCGAAGGTAGGCCGCGATCCTGGCCAGCCTTCTCTGTTCGTCAACGAGGGCTTTCTGCGACTGCGCGCGCTTCATCTTCAGCATCCCCACGAGCTGCTCCAGCGTCACTCCGTCCAGGACCTCCCGCACCTGCCCGAGCGAGAAACCCAGTTCCTTGAGTGCGAGGATCCGGCTCACACGCGTGAGCTGCTTCGCGGAGTAGTACCGGTAGCCGGTGGTCTCATCCACCGAAGCCGGTTCCAGGAGCCCGATCTCGTCGTAGTGCCGGAGCGTCACGACCGACACCCTGGCAATGCGAGCGAAGTCCCCGATCCTGATCACGCGCCGCGTCCTCCCTCGTCAGGTTGAACGGTAGGGGCTCGCGTAAGGCGAGAGTCAAGGGGCGATCTGCTACTGGTCGAGGAGGTCGTTGTACTCGTCGATCGTGAGGCCGAGGTCGCGAATGATCTTCCTCAGGAGCGGCCGCGCGATGTCGCTGGCGCCGTGGTCGGGAATGACCACGACGCGACCGGTGACGTCCTGGAATGTGTTGTGGCTCCCGACACGTCGCTTCCACTCGAATCCGGCGGCCTCGGCCACCTTCCGGAGCTCGCGGTAAGGAACGACGCGAAGCCTCAGACAGCCACTTCCACGCGCCATGTGCCCACGAAGCCCGGAGCGTCGTCAGCTTCGGGTTTGGTTAGCAAGTAAACCTCGATCGCCTCGCGGACATTCGCCTCGAGGCCTGGAAGGTCGGGCGCCTGCGTGTAGCAGCCGGGAAGCTCGACCACCTCCCCGACCAACCAGCCGGTCTCCGCATCCCGTTCGATGATGACCGTGAAGGTTCTAGTTGCGGTAGTCACGCGCTGAGTATAGCTCGACGGGGGCTAGCCGAAGAGGTTGGCCATTGCGCAAGCGATCGTCCCAACGGCCGCCAGCGCCATCCCGATGGCCGCCTTCGCTTTGGTCCCGCCCGTGGCTTCGCGGATGGCCGCGCCGCCCAGCACGAAACTCCCGGCGGCGAAGAGCGCGTAAATCCCGAGCCAGAACACCGGCAGCGAGACCAGCGCGACTATCCCAAACGCCAGGGCGCGGTTGGCGGCGCCGGTGGTATTGCCGGCGACGGCTCCGCTCTTGCCGGTCATCCAAACGACCGCTCCGGCGACGATGGCGGCGGCCACGCCGATCAGCCATTCAGCGAAGTTCTGGGATGTGAACTCGCCGTCGCTGTTGAACGGGCCGAACGCGCCGAACGACGTGAAGACGGCCGCGAAGACGAAGGCGCCGGCGATGGCGGTGACGAGCAGTCGACGGAGGCCTGTGGTGTTGGCGCGGGCGGATTCGACGTTCATGCGGTTCTCCTCACGTGGGCTCTTTTCTTGGGCTGCCGCATTGTGGAAGATATCTTCCTACTTCGTCAAGGCCTCACCGGTGTGGAGAGTGTCGATCCTGGTCACGGCTTAGCCGGTAGAGCCGCAACGCGCTGACAGCCGCCGCACCGGCGCCCAGGACGATCACGCCCATCGCTTCGCGGAGCCACCAGAAGAGCGCCATGAGGCACAGGCATCCGATGATCACGAGCAACCCGCCCGCGACCGGCCAGCGGTCGATCACCAACACGCCTGGCAGTACCAGGACGAGAATCACGAGGAGGCAATCAACGGCGAGTAGCGGGCCCATTGTTGACTGCCGACTCGGCGGAGGGTTCGCGTGGGGCAGGAGGACGGCGGCCACGGGCAGTGCCACGACCAGGCCAACAACCAGCAGACACGAGATCAGAAGCTCAAGCCAGTTGCGCGGCTCGAATCCCTCTCGGCCGTGGCTCACACGCCAGCTGACATCGGCCGGCATGCCGAAAAGGAAACGTTGGAGGAATTCGAAACCGAACCGACCGCCGCGCGAGTTGGCCTCGGATTCGTGTTCCCAGGCGTCGCTTTCGAGTTCGTCGACGCGCGCCGCGCGGGCCTCGTCCGGCATGCCGGCGGTGTACATCCAGACCCAGCCGCTCTCGGCTTCGCGCAGGAGGAGCGTGAAGAATTCGCTCATAGGGGCGTGCCGCCTGGCTGGAGACTGCGAGGCGCCGTCGCGGCAGCACGCCGAGCGCTGTTGACGGCGGCTTCCCCCGCAGGCGTGATGCAATACAGCCGGCGGCGGGGACGCCCTTCCAGGAGCGCTACGTCGGGGTCCTCCCAACGGCTCGCGAGGAAGCCCCGGCGTTGCAGCCGGTCCAGTGCTTTGTAGAGCGTGCCTCGCGCTGTCAGGAGCTTTGCTTCGCCGGCATCGCGCATGTGACTGGCGGCGAGGAACCCGTGGAACTCCTGCCATCCATCGCGGCGCATGGCAATGCCCGTCTCGAGGATCGAGAGTTCGAGCGGGAGTAGGCCCGGCTTACGCCCTTGCATGGGGCAACAGTTAACCACATCGGCGGCCCGCCCTCACCCCCAGGACCGCCCAACCGTCTGCGCGGGAGGTGAGAGCAAGTCCGCAGTTCGCCAGCGTGCCTCAGCTCACGAGCAGGGGGACCTCCGCCGGCGCGAAGCCCTGCGCGACCGGGAGCACTTCTTTCGCGAAGAGGCGCATGCTCTTCTCGGCCTTTTCCACGGGCATCGAGCCGTAGGAGAAGACGGCCACGAAATCATCAGCGCCCATCATGCTGTTGATGCGCTCCAGCTTTTCGAGGCACATCTTCGGGGTGCCCCAGACATTGTTCTGGAGGTAGATGTTGGCTGTGTCGTAATCGGGCGGGAGGTTGGCGCGGATCTTGGCCATCTGGGCGTAGTACTCGTAGCCCTTGAGCCCCTGCAGGTGCTCGCCGAGGAACTGGTAGTGGCGCAGGGCGCTGTCGCCGTATTCGGGCAGGTACTTGCGCGCGCCCTCCTCGGCTTCCGACTCGGTCTCGGCGCAGTAGACCCAACAAACCACCGTTGGGCGTTCGGGCTTCCAGCCGTGCTCTTCGACGCGGATGCGGTTGTATTCGCCGAGTTCGTGGCGGTGCTCGTCCCAGAGCCGCTGGGGGATGAAGAGCGGCTTGCAGTTTTCGTGGGCGGCCACGGGCATGGAGGTCGGGCTGCCCCAGGCGATGTAGAGGTTCTGCATGAGCGTGTTGCCGGGGCGCGGCCGTGGGCGCAGCGTGGTGCGGGGGATGTGGTGAAATTCGCCTTCGAAGGAGAACCACTCGTTCGAGAGCGCATCGCGAAGGACGTCGAGCGATTCCTTGAAGCGCTCGCGCGATTCTTCCATGGGCACACGGTGGCCGGTGTATTCGCGCAGGCCGAGCCCGCGTCCCATGCCGACCTTCAGGCTGCGCCCGTTCAGCATGTGGTCCAGCCCAACGTAACCTTCGGCCACGGCGATGGGGTCGTGCCAGGGGAGGACGACAACCATGGTGCCCATGCCGATGCGCTGCGTGCTGCCGGCGAAGTAGGCGAGGAACTGCGTGGGGTTGTTGATCATCGTGTAGGGCGTGAAGTGGTGCTCCACGGTCCAGAGGGAATCGAATCCGAGCGGCTCGACCAGGCGGCCAAGGTGGAACTGCTCCTGATAGATCTGCGCGTCCGGGACGAGCTGGGGCAACTCGGCAGCGCCAACCTCGGCCTCCGAGCGTTCGAATCGGTCCCAGTCCACGTAG
>JBGOVF010000202.1:0-5229 GCA_041477975.1 Tepidiformaceae bacterium | reverse complement strand
CGTCGCCGTTCGTGAGGTTGAAGGTGCCGTCGCGCGCGCTTTCGCTCGTCGCCGCCCAGGCGAGGGCGTGTGCCACCAGGTCGGCGTCCACGGCCTCGCGCAGGACTGGTTCGCCAGCGCGACCGGGGAAATGCAGCGGTTGCCCCTCCTCCCGCAGCAGCGCCGCGTAGGCGCCGATCACCGGGATGAGGTTCATGTTGTTGCCCCACGCGTCGCCGTAGATGACCGTGGGCCGGAAGACCGTCAGTCCCCACGAGGCGTCGCGCGCCTGGTGCTCCCGGAGGTAGTCCTCCTGGACGAAGTAGAAGTTGGGGTGATCGCGGCGCGGCTCCCGCTCGCGCAGGGGGTTCTTCACGCCCTGCGGTCCGATGGATGGGTGGTGGAGCCCATAGGCCTTGGTGCCGTGTAGCAGAGACACGTGTTTGAGCCCGTTCGCGACCTTCAAGAGCGGCTCGAACAGGTTTCGGAGCATCGCGGCGTTGCGCTGAATCGCGCCCTCATCGACCCACCCCGGCAGCAGGCCGGGAATTTCGTGGAGCGCCGCGTAGATGACGTGCGTGACGTCTCCCATCGATGAGAACGCGCGCTGACAAGCTTCGGGGTCGGAGAGGTCGACGGCGATGAATGTCGCTCCGGGCACGTTCGAGGGTTGCCGGCGGGAGACGCCGACAGTCTCCCAGCCGAGTTCGGCGAAGTGGCGCACAGCCGCGAGGCCGACCAGGCCCGATGCTCCCGCGACGAGTACCTTCCTGGCGGCGATGGCGCGTTCCTTTCGCGGCCCGAAGATAGCACGGCCCGCGCCGCCCGTTCCCACGCCCCGCTGGAACGCGCTAGCATGGCGGTCGCCGCCGTCATGACGGCACGCGGAGGCGCCCCGATGACAACAGTCGCGAACATGCCCGGCACGGCACTCCATCCCCTTGAGCCCCTCGCCGAGGCGGAGTTCCGGACCGCCGCCCGAGTCCTTCGCGAGGCGGGCAAGCTGGCCGGGAGCACGATCGTCTGCTCTACCGCGCTGCACGAGCCGGACCACGCCGCGCTCCGAAGCGGCACAGCCGAACGCGAAGCCTTCGTAACCCTGCTTGACCGCGCCTCGGGCGATGTCTTCGAGGCTGTCGTGAACCTGGCTGGCGAGAAGCTCGTTTCGTGGGAACACATCCCAGGCGTGCAGCCCGGCATGACCACCGTCGAACTGATGGAGGCGACCGAGGCCATCAAGAAAACCCCCGACTACATCGCCGCCCTCGCGCTTCGGGGCGTGAGCGACATGTCGCTCGTTTCTATCGACGCCTGGCCGAATGGCAACTTCGGCTTCGAAGAGGACAACGTGCGCCGCCTCACGCGCGCCCTTTCATGGGTACGCAATGCACCGGGCGACAACGCTTATGCGCACCCAATCGAGGGCGTGATTGCAGTGGTCGATCTCAACCGGATGGAGGTCGTGCGCATTGAAGACTACGGCGTCGTGCCGCTGCCTGCCGCCGAGGCGAACTACGCCGCGGCGCGCGTCCCGAATCCGCGGCCGGACATCAAGCCGCTCGACATCCACCAGCCGGAGGGGCCCAGCTTCGAGATCGAAGGGCACTCCATCCGCTGGCAGAAGTGGAACATCCGCTTCGGATTCACTCACCGGGAAGGGCTTGTCCTGTATAGCGTGGGCTACGAGGATCGTGGCCGCGTTCGGAGCATCCTCAACCGGGCGTCGCTTTCCGAGATGGTCGTGCCCTACGGCGACCCCGGCCCGACGCACAACCGCAAGAACGCCTTCGATGCCGGCGAGTACGGCATCGGGATGTGCACCAACTCGCTCCAGCTCGGCTGCGACTGCCTCGGCGAAATCAGCTACTTCGACGGCCTGCTGGCTGGCCCCGACGGCGAGCCGTACACCATCAAGAACGCCATCTGCCTCCACGAAGAGGACTACGGCATTCTCTGGAAGCACGTCGACCGCGATATCGGCGCCGAAGTCCGGCGCTCACGGCGGCTGGTGCTCTCGTCAATCGCCACGGTCGGGAACTACGAATACGGCTTCTTCTGGTACTTCTACCAGGACGGCGCAATCGAGTACGAGATCAAGCTGACAGGCATCCTCTCGGTCGGGGCCCTACCGCCCGGCGAGACGCGCAAGTACGGCACGATCGTTTCGCCGGGCGTCTACGCGCCCATCCACCAGCACTTCTTCAGCATGCGCCTGGACATGGCGATCGATGGCGAAAGCAACTCCGTGTACGAGGTCAACACCGAGGCGGAGCCGCTCGGCCCGGACAACCCGTTCGGCAACGCCTTCTTCGCGAAGGCCACATTGCTGGCGCGAGAGTCCGAAGCGAAGCGCCAGGTGAACACGCCGACCGCCCGCTATTGGCGTGTGGTGAACCCGAACTCGAAGAACGGAATGGGCCAGCCGGTCTCCTACAAACTCATGCCAATGGAGAACTGCCTGCCGTTCAACCTGCCCGGCTCGAGCCTGATCAAGCGCGCTGGCTTCACGACAAACCACCTGTGGGTGACGCCGTACAACAGGCGCGAAATGCACGCCGCCGGGCAGTATCCAAACCAGCACGCGGGCGGCGCTGGTTTGCCGGAGTGGACCGCGGCGGACCGGCCGCTGGAGAACGCCGACATTGTCGTCTGGTACACCCTGGGTCATAACCACGTGCCCCGCCCGGAGGACTGGCCGGTAATGCCGACCTACTACTGCGGCTTCAAGCTCTTCCCGGTCGGTTTCTTCGACGCGAACCCCGCGATCGACGTGCCGCCCTCCGCGAAGCACGACGAGGCTTGCGAGCACTGACGCTTCGCTAGCCTCGCGGCAGTTGCAGCCCGCGCGTTGCGATGATGTTGCGCTGGATTTCGCTGGTGCCTGCCGCGATCGTGGCCGGCACCGTGCTCATGTACTCCTGGGCGGCCGTCATGCCGTATTCCGACTCGACGCCGGCCGGGCGGCGGTACTGCCCCTTCATCCCCGTCAGATGCATCTTCGTCCAGGCGATCCGCTGGGAGAGCTCGGAGCCGTACATCTTGCACATGCTCGCTTCCATGTTCGGGACGCCGCCGCGCGCCTGCACGGAGATGACCACGAACGAGAGCAACTCACAAATGGCGGTCTCCACGGCGCGGTCCGCGACCTCCAGCCGGTAGGCCTTGGAAACCGGGTTACCCGCGCTGGCTCGGGCCTTCACGTAGCTTCCGAGCCTGGCCACGTTCTTCCCGGCTGTAATGGCGCGGGCGATGTTCGAGCGTTCGAAGTCGAGGGTGGTGGTGCCCACGTACCAGCCGCGGTTCTCCTCGCCGATGCGGTTGCGGACCGGGACGCGGACGTCTTCGAAGAAGACCTCGTTGAAGACATGACCGCCGGCCATGTTAATCAGAGGCCGGACGGTCACGCCCGGCGACTTCATGTCGAGCAGCAGGTAGCTGATGCCGCGGTGCTTGGGGGCATCCGGATCGGTGCGGGTGAGCACGAACATCCAGTCGGCGCGGTGGGCGCCGGAGGTCCAGATCTTCTGCCCGTTCACGACATAATCGTCGCCGTCGCGGACCGCACGGGTTTGAAGGCTGGCAAGGTCGGAGCCGGACCCCGGTTCGCTGAATCCCTGGCACCAGGCGACTTCCCCGCGGAGCATGGGACGGAGATGTTCGAGCTTCTGCTCCTCCGTGCCGTGGAGCATGATCGTCGGCCCGACGAGGTTGAGCATCTGGCGGCTATTCGGCGCGCCAGCCGCGTGCAGCTCCTGCGAGAGGACGAACTGCTCCAGGACGCTCATGTCGGCGCCGCCGTACTTCTTCGGCCAGGCGGGAGCGAGCCAGCCGTTATCGGCGAGCGTGTCGAGCCACTTCGAGACCTTCGCTTCGCGGTCGGGCGTGACGAAGATGGCCTCCTCTTCGCCGTCGTCCGCGGACTGCCAGTTGGCTTTGACGAAGGACTTAACGGTGGAGCGCCAGTTGGCGAGTTCGGGAGTGTCCTGGAAGCGCATGTGGGCCTCGATCGTTCAGTAGTGAATTTGGTCGCGATTCTACACCGCAATGGCGGCGGCAGAGGCCAGGGGCCTCAGGCCAGCCCAAACGCGGTTGCTGCCGCCTCCCCGGATCGCACGGCGCCTTCAATGCAGGCCTGGTGGGTCCAGTCGCCCGCGAACACAACCGGTGGCTGCCGGTTGTACGCCGCGATCCTGCGAAAGTGTCCCGGCGGCATCGTCGGTACGGCGCATTCCCAGCGAACGACGTGCTGGATGGCCCACGCCTCCAGCGGGGGGAGGCTCGGGGCGTAAACGCGAGCCGCTTCGTACAGCCGCTTAGCGAGCACGTCGTCGCGGAGCGCGATGAGTTCGCTGTTGTGCGCTTCGTTGGCGCAGATCAGCGTCCACTGCCAGCCCGGTGGGCACGCGCCCCACGCCCCGTCCGCGCCCGACTGCCACTCGACGCTGGCGAGCAAGCCCATCGGCAGTGGCCGGCGGTGGATGCGTGCGGGGGCTTCGCCGGGCATCGCGAGGTAGAGCCGGCACTGGCCGGCGTAGGCGACTGCGTCGTACTTCAGGGCTGAGATCCAGCGCGGTTCGAGCGAGCGGTCGACAAACCGCCGGCCGGCGGGCGGCGGCACCGCGATCACTGCGCCATCGAAGCGCGAATTGGTCCCGGTCGCCATCACTTCGACGTGGCGTCCCGACGCCCGCACGCTATCGACCCTCGCGTTCAGCCGCACGTCGTTGAGGCGCGTCGCCAGTGCCTTCCAGGGCGCGTCCATGCCTTCGCTCATCTGGAAATAGGTAACGCGTGACGCCGCGATCCAGGAGCGCAGAAACTCGGCCGACTGGTCCGCGAGCGGCGCGAAGAGCCCTTCGAACATCGGGGCGAACACGTAGCGCGCGGCTGCAGGGCTGACGTTCTGGAGGTGTTCAACCGCGGACTGGTGGTCGTGGTCGATCCGGTAGCCGAGCGGCGGATAGTCGAGCAGTCCCTTCAGCCAGTCCCGCAACGCCGCGCTTTCGGCGGGCGGCACGAGCGTGGAACCGTCCGTGGAACGTGGGAGTCCCGTGCCGGAGAAGGACTTTCCGCCGACCAGGAACTCAGCTGCGGCGCTGGCCTTGAGCGGCTGCAAGCGTTCGCGCTCGCCAAGTTCTTCAAGGATGGCAAGCGTCCGGGTGTAGGCGGTGGTGAGCCAGCCCGCGCCAGTATCAAGGTAGTGGCCAGCGCCGAAGTGCTCGCTATGCGTCCGGCCGCCGACGTGCGCGG
>JBGOVF010000081.1:0-8242 GCA_041477975.1 Tepidiformaceae bacterium | reverse complement strand
GGGATTCGTTCGTGGAGTGGCTGGAAGGCGAGAGTTGGGCCGTCTGTGGCATCATTGCGTCGCCAATCCGGGGCGGCGATGGCAACCTGGAGTACCTCGTGTATCTGCGCACGCCAGTGGCCGGCCCGGACCCATGCTGAAACGAGCGGTGATCTTTCACCATCCTCAGAGCGAAGGGGCTGCCTCGTTCGCCCGGCAGCTGGCGGGCGAATTCAGCCGGCATTCCGTCAAGACGTTCGTGGCGGATGCGTGGAGCGAGGCCGAAGCCGGCATCGACGACGCAGGCGTGGTGGTCTGTATCGGTGGCGATGGCACCGTGCTGCGGGCCGCGAGGATCACCGTCCCGCATCGGGTCCCGATCCTGGGCGTAAACATGGGGAGGCTCGGCTTCCTCACGGACATGAGCCCGCGCGACTGCTTCACGAATGTCGAACGGATCCTGGCCGAAGACTGGCGGCTGGAGGAGCGGTTGATGGTCCGGGGCGAGATCGCGGACGGCCCGGGCAGCCCGCCGGCGGTGTACCACGGGCTGAACGACATCGTGATCAGCCGGCGGTCTCCCGGACGGCCGATTTACGTGGAAGTGCGGATAGACCACGCCCGGCTTGCGATCTACCGCTGCGACGGGATCATCGTCGCCACCCCCACCGGCAGCACGGGCTATTCGCTCAGCGCTGGAGGGCCGATCCTGGCGCCCACGGAGCACCACCTCGTATTGACGCCGGTCTCCGCGCACCTGGCATTGGGGCGTTCGCTGGTGCTGCAGCCGGAGTCTATCGTCGAGATGGAAGTCAGCTCGGAAAACGGCGCAATCGTCAGTGTGGATGGACAGGACGACCTGCCGGTTAACTCGGGCGTCAAAGTGACCGTCCGCGTGAGCGAACACACGACCCGCTTCGTCCGCTTCCGCGAGCCGTCCTCGTTCTACGCCGACCTCGCGGAGAAGCTCGAGTTCCAGATGTCCAGCACCATGAGCTCGCGTGCTTGAGCGGCTCGTCATTCGCGATTTCGCCGTAGCACGGTCGGTCGTGGTGGAGCCGGGACCGGGCCTGAACGTGTACACCGGCGAGACCGGCGCCGGGAAATCGCTGGTGGTGGATGCGCTCGCGTTCGTTTTTGGAGCGAGGAGGGGGCGCGAGGTGATCGCGACGGGGGCCGAACGGGCGGTGGTGGAAGCTACGGTGGCGATCGGCGGAGCCCGCCGCGTCCTGGAGCGGAGCATCGCGCTCAACGGACGGTCGGCGGCGCGGATCGACGGCGAAGCAGCGACACTCGATGACCTGCGGTCGCTCGGCGAAGGCTTCGTGGATATCCACGGGCAATCGGAACAGCTGGCAATCCTGCGGCCGGCCGTACAGCTCGCAGTGCTGGATGGATACGCGAGCCTGGCCGGCCAGCGGGACGAAGTGGCGGCGCTGGTTCGTGAGCTGCGCGAGCTACGGCGCGAGTTACGGGCTTTGGCCACGGACAGCCGCGAGCGCGAACGGCTCATCGAACAGCTGCGGTACGAGAGCGAGGAGATCGAGGCCGCGGCGCTGCAATCCGGGGAAGACGCGGCGTTGAGGCTCGAGCAGGCGCGGCTCGCCGGCAGCGGACGGCTCATCGACGACGTGGTGGTGGCTCTTGAGGCGATCGATTCCGCGCCGCTTGGCGAGGCGGTCCGGGCAGTCCGAGACATCGCCGCGCGCGATGTCTCTGCGACGGAGTTGAGCGAACTGGCGGACGGAATCGAAACGGGCGCAAGCGACCTCGCACGGGCGTTGCGGCGCTACCGGGATGGACTGGACGAAGATCCCGCCCGGCTCGCGGTGGTAGCGGAGCGGCTGGATCGAATTGCGCGGCTCTGCCGCAAGTACGGCGCCACAGCGGACGATGTCATCCGGTACGCCGCGGACGCCGCCAGCCAGCTCGCCGGGCTGACCGGCGCCGGGGCGACAGTCGCGGAGCTTCGCAAGCGCGAAGTTGCGCTATTGGCGCGGCTCGGCGAGCTGGCATCCGCGCTCTCGCGGGCACGGCGGGCAGCGGCCGGTGACCTGGTGCGGGCCATCTCCGTCGAGCTCGAAGGCCTCGGGATGGCCGGGTCCACGCTTTCCGTGGGGTTCGCCTGCGAAGACGATGCGGATGGCCCCCTGGCCCCGGTCCCGGACTACGAAATTGTCATAACGCAAAGCCCGCTGGCGGGCGAAGGCGAAGCGCATCCGCGGGCGTGCCCCGAGTCCGGCATCGACCGGGTGGAGTTCCTGGCATCGTTCAACGCCGGTGAAAGCCCGCGGGCGCTTTCGGCGGTGGCAAGCGGCGGCGAAACGTCGCGGTTCCTCCTTGCGCTTACGATCGTGCTCGGAAGCGCGGGCGAGGGACGGCTCGAGGTGTTGGACGAGGTAGACGAAGGCGTGGGAGGCCGCACCGGCGCCGTCGTTGGGGAGGCGCTGGTGCGGCTCGCGGCGCGTCACCAGGTGCTATGCATCACGCACCTGCCACAGGTGGCCGCCTTTGGCGAGCGCCACTTCGTCGTGACCAAACAAACGGATGGCACGCGGACCTGGTCCGAAGTGATTGAGGTGGCACGGGCCGAACGGGTGACGGAGCTGGCCGCGATGCTTGGCGGGACGAGTGAGGCGAACCGCCGCGCCGCCGAAGAGCTGTTGGTGGCGGCTCTGCGGGCCTAACGTGGGGCCGGCGGAAGTTCCTGGAGGTGCTGGCGAAGCTGGACGACGCGATGCACCGCTTCGCGCATCACGAAGCCGATGTCGCCGCCCTGCTTGTCGGTCTGCAGTGCGACGATCACAGCCTCGAGCGTGTCGGCGACTTCCAGGAGGAGCCGGCGAAGTTCATTCGAAGCTGCATCCTCGTGTGGCTGTTCGTCCATGCCCTCAGTGTCCCCACGCCCCGGTGGTGAACCAAGCGCCGAACGGTGACAGGTTGGGGGCAGCCTCTGGCGGCTGCACGCGAGTGGTCGATTAAGGACGGCTACGGTGTGTCGCGCAGGTGGGCGGTAGAAAGCGCGTCGGCGTATTCGTTCCAACGCGAGCCATCGTGGGCGCGAATCCAGGTGATGTTCGCGAGCGGACGCTCGTTCGCAAGGGCGTAGGCGCGCTGGACCAGGTCGAGGTTCTTGACCTCACCTTCTTTGCGTTTCCAGCCGCGCGCCTCCCAGCCCTTCGCCCAGGACGTGACGGTCTCCACGACCAGGCGGCTATCCGAGTAGACGGTGATTGCTTCTTCCAGGCCCGCCATTTCCAGCCCGGCGATCATCGCCGCCAGTTCCATGCGATTGTTCGTGGTCATCGGCTCGAACCCGTGCCGCTGTTCGACCAGGTTGCCGGAGCGCACATGCACGGCGCCCCAGCCCCCCGGCCCCGGGTTCCCCTGGCAGGAACCGTCGGTGAAGATGCCGGTATCGGGGCCGGAATCGAAGCGCGCGAGGATTTCGGTCGTGGACAGATTGGTCGTGCGCGTGACGGACGAGCCACGCTTTCGACCGCTGTTTGAGGCGGCCGCCGCCGGCGGACTCCCCCGGCATTGCATGCAGGCTTTGGGCACCCAGTTTGGGTACTTCGCGAGGGTAGCCGCCGACAACGAGAACTTCGTGCCGCACTGCTGGCATTCGAACTGCGCGGTGGGCACGGCATCAGTTTACCCGGCGGATGGCGCAGGCGCGTTAGCGGGGCAGGCGTGACGTCCTGGCCAAGCCTCGTGAGGACTACAGCTAGCGCAGCGTATAGCGGCGAGAAGTGGCGCTCGCGGCCCGGGCGAACGCGGCGTAGGTGACAAGGTAGCCGCCAACCAGCACCGTCGTGAGCACCAGGCTGAGTTCGAGCAGGAGCGGGTTGCCGAACGGATCGGCGAGGCGGACGGCAGTCAGGCGAGCGAAGCCCTGGGCGTGGAGCACGGCGTCCCAACTGTTAAGTCGCAACACCCGGCCCAGGTAGATGCCTACGCTGGCCGCGGCGAGCGCGAACGACACGAAGCCCCAACTGAGGCGATCGCTTGTGCGCTCAGCGACCACGACTTGCACGAGGTACAGCGAGGCGTACCCGAGGGAGAGTCCGCTCGCGCCGAAAGCTCCCAGCATCATGGCGTCGAACCACGTGGGAACGCCCGTGTGGTAGCCGAGATGGATGAGGTCCGTGACGAGGTACGGCCCGTTCGGCAGGAGTAACAGCCATACCGCGAGCACCGGCACGAGGGCGATCCCCGGCGCCTTTGCCCGGTGGGCCGTGTAAACCACCGCAGCGGCGACGAGCGGGCACCACGCCAGCCAGAGATTCCAGACCAGGAACGCGAACGCCGGGCGGCCGGTGTAGGCGATGCGTATAACGAGGAGCCCCGCCGCCGTGGCTGAAAGCCCGACGAGAACGAGCGCGCTCAGCGCCACAAAGAGGCCCGGACGTTCCCCGCGCATCGGGGCATTGTACGGGGCCGGGGCGCCGCCCGGGTAAAGTCCACCACGCCCCCGGCAAAACGGGATCAGCTTGACGCGTGGCGTACGATCTCCCTGGTTCGTCCCTGGAGGTCAGAGATGCGAGCTGTCGTCGTTCTCCTGCTGGCGGCGCTTGGGGCCGGACTGGCCTTCACGGCGTGCGGTGGCGGCGACGATTCCGGAGGCGCCACGTCCCCTGCCGGCGGGACGGCGGCGAGTGGCGCCACCACGGCTCCGAGCAAGGCGGCGGCTTCCACGACCAGCGGAGGCTCAACGGGTTCGACCGCGAAGCTCCCGACGGATGGATGCGCGCTGCTGACCCTGGACGAGGCGAAAAAGCTCTCGGCGTCCATGACCGCGGGGAAGCCCGGCGGACCGAGTTCCGGCCAAAACCAGTCAGTTTCGTGTCGGTGGGAATGGGTAGACACGACGAAAACAGTCGCCTTCGGCACGCTCACCGTGGAAGTGCAAACGCTGCCTGCGAGCGTGACCGCGGCTGCGATAAAGCCTGCCCTGCAGGCCGAACTGCGCGACGCGAAGGAGAACGGCTCGGAGGTGACGGGCGTAGGCGACTATTCGATCTACACGTCGGTCATTGCGGCCAATGGCGAGGCGAAGGGGCTCGTGAAGGGTCTGCTCGTGATTGTCGAGTACTCGGGCGCGGACGCCCGAACGCAGAAAGACAATGTCATCGCGTTGTTCAAGCTTGTGGCGGGTCGACTCCAGTAGCTGAAACCGCCCGGGCGACCCGCTTTCTGTTCTGGTAGTTGCGGACCTTCGTGCGATTGCCGCAGATCGACATCGCACACCACATCCCCGTGCGATTGCGCGACGCATCGTAGAACGTGAACGGGCAGCCATTACCGGGGCAGCGCTTTAGCCGCTGCCACTTGCCATCGCGGATTGCGTGGTACAGCAACGCAAGCACCCCTCCGATCACGGCGTTGAACGCCGGGCCGGCGGGACGGAGCGCGGGCTCGGGCCGAGATCCGAAGCGAAGGACCAGCGGGGCCGCGGCGGCAATTTGGTCGAGCGACTCAAGCGCCCCAGGTTCGAGTGGATGGCCGTTGTTGGCGGCGGCCAGATGACGGAGCAGATCGCGGAGTTTCCGTAGCCGGGCTACGTCCGCCTCGCCCAGGGCCGTATCGGGCGGGAGAAGATCCCGCTCTGCAAGCCACCGTTGCGCGGCCTCCGGCGAAGTGAGCTCTTCGTCGAGCGGCGCGCGGCGAAGGATGGCGCTGACGAAGCCCTGGTTGAGTCCATATTCACTCGCGAGCAGGGACTGGCTGGCGCCTCGTTCATGGCGGCGGCGGATTTCGTCCGGAAGGTGGGGCGCGATGAGGGTCGCTGCGTTGAGATGGCCGGAGTTCAGGAACTCCTGGAGAAGCCCGAGTTCGCCAGGCGCCTGCGGGCGCGTTTCTGGTGATTGTTCTCGCATCTGCTTTGATTGTGGCACGAGGGACGCGCCCATACAACACCGTCCAAATTTATTGACAGGTTAGCCGGTGGCGTCGTACCGTGCGCGGACGTTGGCCAGCGAGGCCAACGAATGCGTCCATCTCGAGCCCCGAACAAGCGACCTGTCCATCGCGGGCCAGGTTGTTCGTCGTACGAGAGGGAGGGTCGCGGCCTACCGGCGGACGCACGGTGGCTGGGCCTTCTGAGTAGCAGCCAAAACGAGGAGAACGGGAGAATGAAGACGCACGTCCTGGTTGGCACGCGCAAGGGAGCGTGGATCTATACCTCAGACGAACGGCGCACGCGTTGGGAGATCTCCGAGCCGATCATGCCGGGCTGGACGATTTCCCACCTGGCAGCGGACCTTCGCCACGACCCCCCGCGAATCTACGCGGCCGGCAACCACTGGGCCTGGGGCCCGACCGTGGCGCGCAGCGACGATGGCGGGAAGACATGGGATCGGCGGAGCCCGGGCCTGGGCTTCCCGGCGGACATGGGCCTGGCGGTTGTGACCGTCTGGCACGTTGAGCCAGGGCATGCCAATGCCCCGGGCGTTGTCTATGCCGGCACGCAGCCCGCCGGCCTCTTCCGAAGCGAGGACTGGGGCGAGTCGTGGAACGTTGTCGATTCGCTGACGCGCCATAAGTACCGCCCACTCTGGGGACCGACCGGCTCAGTCGGAGAATCGTCGCTCCACTCCATCCAGGTGGACCCACGCGAGCCGAAGCGCCTCTACGCATCGATCAGTTCGGGGGGTACGTACTTCAGCGAAGACGCCGGCGAGAGCTGGGAACTCTGCTCTCACGGCATCGTGGTGACCACGCCACTCGCAAAGAAGCTGCTGGCAGAAGTGACGGAGATGTTCCCGCCGCCAGAACTACCGGAGGGTGTGGACCCGGCCGCGCTGGATGAGTTCCACAAGTTCTTGATCGATACCAAGAACCCGGACCGGCTCTGGGGGCAGGCGCACTTCGGCGTGTTCCGGTCCGAACACCGGGGGAAGGACTGGCAAGATGTCACTGAAGGCCTGCCGTCGTTCCATGGCTTCCCACTCGCGGTGACGAAGCGGGACCCGGATGCGGTGTTCGTGGTGCCGATCGAGTACGGCGACGACAACTTCCGCGTGGTCCGCGGGCAGTTCGCCGTGTGGCGTTCGATGGACTCGGGGAACAGTTGGCAGAAGCTCACCAACGGATTGCCGGGCCCAAACGACTTCCAGAGCGCCTACCGCGAAGGCATGGACACGGACGGCCTCTCGCCGGAAGGGGTGTACCTGGGCACAACGAACGGCGAGGTCTACGGCAGCAACGACCTTGGCGAGCATTGGCAGAGGCTTCCTGGAACGCTGCCGCCGATCGTGTCGGTGACCGCGGCGGCCTGGTAGCGGCACACGAGCAACGAACTGGAGGGCGCAGATGTCGAACAAAGTTGTCCACTTCGAAATCCTTGGCAAGGACGGGAAGAAGTCGCAGGAGTTCTACTCCGCCCTGTTCGGCTGGAAGATCGATTCGAACAACCCCATGAATTACGGCCTCGTGCCGGCGGAGGCTGGAGCCATTGGCGGAGGCGTAAGCGCATCGATGGGTGAGCCGATGGTGACGTTCTACGTCGAAGTGCCAGACCTCGCCGCCGCGCTGAAGAAAGCCGAAACGCTGGGCGGGAAGACCATCATGCCGCCGACCGACGTGCCCGGCGGGCCGAAACTGGCGCAGTTCGCGGACCTGGATGGGAACGTCATCGGGCTGACGCAGGCCGGGACAATGTAGGGAGGCGCGGCCTCGGTGCGAGGTGACGTGAAGGGAGGGGTTTCATGGCGGTCCAGCGCGTGATGAGCGAACAGACGATCCTTGATTTCTATTCGCAGGCGGGCCGGATGACCTCGGCCGGCGTCTACGCCGGGCGGTTGAAGGACCTGCCGCAGGACCTTCCGGGGCTGGTAACCGCGTTGCAGGGCCTGATTCTGCACGAGCACATTGCGCCCGCGTACGGAGTGCAGATCCCGGACGAACGGCGGAGCGAGGTGCACATCCGCGGCAATGAGCAGCGGCTCCGGTGCATCTTCGCCAGGCACGACGAGCCGCTTTCCGTGGCGCGCGAGCCCGGCGAGCGGACGATCGGCGACTGCCGCCACTTCACTGTGCTGTTGGTGGCGATCCTGCGCGAACGGGGCATCCCTGCGCGGGCGCGGTGCGGGTTCGGGGCGTATTTCGACCCGGGCAAGTTCATCGACCACTGGGTTGGCGAATACTGGAGTGCCGCGGACAAGCGCTGGGTGATGGTGGATCCGCAGATCGACGAAGTGCAGCGGAACCTGTTCAAAACGGACTTCGACCTCCTGGATGTGCCTCGCGACTGCTTCCTGGT
>JBGOVF010000073.1:0-8550 GCA_041477975.1 Tepidiformaceae bacterium | reverse complement strand
GGTCGCTCATGGCGGTGTGGTCGCCGCGTACTGCTACCTGGTGCTGGGGCTGGACGTGAACCGGCGGGGCATGTTCCAGGTCTGGAACTGTTCGATTACGGAGATTGCGACGGACCGCGGGGGGCGGCTCGTGATCGTGCGGCACAACGACGCCTGCCACCTGGAGGGCATTGAGACGGCTGTGGATCGCGGGTAGGGCAAACGTTGGCGCTTATTCGAAAGTGGAGACGAAGGTGGTGTGTAAGGGACCTGGTGTCGCAGAAAGAGGCAGCAATTGACGCAGAACATCTATGCCGACGATGCGTTCTTCGCGGCCTACAGCGCACTGCCAAGGTCGGCGGAAGGCCTGGAGCGCGCGGACGAGTGGCCGGCGCTGCGCGCGCTCCTGCCGGAGATGCGGGGGCTCCGCGTGCTCGACCTCGGGTGCGGGTTCGGCTGGTTCTCGCGATGGGCGGTGGAGGCGGGAGCGGCGTCGGTGCTCGGAATCGACCTCTCCGAGAAGATGCTAGCGCGCGCCCGGGCCGAGACGGGCTCACACGCGATCAACTACGTTCGGCGCGACCTCGAGGAGGTCGAACTGCCTCGGGTGTCGTTCGACCTTGTGTACAGCTCCCTAGCGTTCCACTACGTAAGCAACCTTGAGGGGCTGATGTCTCGGGTGCACGACGCGCTGGTGCCGGGCGGACGGCTGGTGTTCTCGGTGGAACACCCCATGTTCACGGCGCCCATTCGCGGCGAGTGGTCAACCGACTTGTCCGGTCGCAAGGCCTGGCCGATCAACAGCTACCTTGAGGAGGGGCCGCGGACGCGCGACTGGCTCGCCGAGGGGGTCATCAAGCAGCACCGGACGTTCGCGACGTATGCCAACCTGCTCATCGACCTCGGGTTCGCGGTTTCGGCGGTCATCGAGTGGGGACCGACCGATGAGCAGATTGCAGGCAGGCCGGCGCTAGCCGACGAACGCGACAGGCCCACATTCCTGCTGGTCGGTGCCGGAAGGCCCAAGGCGGGGCCTTAGGACTTCGCCTTTTGCTGCATCTCCAGGATGGTGTTGGCGATGAGGCGGGCGTGGGGGTACGGCTTCCAGCCCTGGGGCGTGTTGTAGTAGCGCACGCCGGCCTGGTACTCGTCCGGTTCGCGGTCGCCATATTCAACATCGATGCCGTTCACGCGGATGGAGGGGGAGCCGAGGAAGCGCTTCTCTTTCGCCTCTTCCGAGCCTTCGATCTCGGTGTAGACCACCTCGACGCTGGGGTCGGTGGCTTCGAGGGCCAGGCGCAGGGCCTCTTCGGCCTCTTTGCCGCGGCCGGTTGCTTTGGAGTACATGAAGTCGATTTTCACTGGCTGTCTCGCGGAGGTGGTGGTGCGGGTTCGCTCGAACGAAGCTGCCTGAGCCGCTCGGCGGCACGCGCTTCGAAGCCGAGGTCGCCCGGTACGTAATACTGTGGCTGGCCCAACTCTTCCGGCAAGTAGCGCGCCCCACGGGCGAAATGGCTGGATTCATCGTGGGCGTAGCGGTAGCCCTGGCCGTAGCCGAACTGGCGCATCATGCCGGTGACGGCGTTGCGAAGCTGCATGGGAACGGGCAGGTGCGATGTGCGCGCCGCATCTTCGTGCGCCTTGCCGTAGGAGGCGCCGACGCTGTTGCTTTTTGGCGCGAGAGCCAGGTAGAGCGCGCATTCGGCCATAGGGAAAAAGCCCTCTGGCAGGCCGATGAAGTGCACGGCCTGCTGTGTGGCCGTGGCGATGAGCATCGCCTGCGGGTCGGCGAGGCCGACATCCTCGCTGGCAAGGATGACCATGCGGCGGACGATGAAGAGGGGGTCCTCGCCGCTCTCGATCATGCGTGCGAGCCAGTAGAGAGCGGCGTCGGGATCGGAGCCACGCAGGGACTTGATGAAGGCCGAAATGGTGTCGTAGTGGAAGTCGGCCTGCTTGTCGTAGTAGGGGCGGCGATCGGCGAGGGCGCGCTGCACTTCCTCGGGGCTGATCTCTGTCTCGCCGGCCGCATGCGTTGACTCAGCGGCGATATCGAGGGCCGTGAGGGCGGCGCGGCCGTCGCCGTTGGCGCCTTCCAGGAGCAGGCGGCGAGCGCCTTCGCTGAGGGCGAGGTTGTAGTCGCCGAGGCCGCGTTCTGAATCGCCGAGCGCTCCATCGACGACCTCACCGAGTTCGTCTCCTGAGAGCGAGAGGAGGCGGACGACGCGCACGCGGCTGAGGAGCGGGGCGACAACTTCGAACGATGGATTCTCGGTGGTGGCGCCGATGAGTGTGATCGTGCCGTCTTCGACGTAGGGCAGGATGACATCCTGCTGGGCCTTGTTGAAGCGGTGGATTTCATCAATGAAGACGACAGTGCGCCGCCCGGCAGAGCGCCGGGCGGCGGCTTCGGTGACGACCTTGCGGAGGTCTGCAACCCCGGAAGAGACGGCCGAAAGGGCGACGAACTGGGCGGTGATGTGCCGGGCGAGGAGCCGTGCCAAAGTCGTCTTCCCGCAGCCCGGCGGGCCCCAGAGGATGATCGACGGGAGCTGGCCGCGCTGGACGGCGCCGCGCAGCATCGAGCCTGGCCCGACGGCGTCGGGCTGGCCGATGAACTCGTCGAGGGTGCGCGGGCGCATGCGGGCGGCGAGGGGCGCATCGCGGGGCACGGCCTCATCGGGCATCGCGAAGGAGGCCTGGTGGGAGACGGAAGGCCGGCGTTCGGGCATGCGGGCATGGTTGGCGACGCCGCGAAGCGAGTCAATCGATTTTGGATTGGGGATTTTGGATTGCCGGGGTTAGCCGGCGAGCAGGGCGATGGTGACGCCTTCGCCGCCTTCGTTCGCGGCAGCGGATTCGACGCTGCGGACGAGGGGGTGGCCGGCGAGGGCTTCGCGGGTGGCGGCGCGGAGGGCGCCCGTGCCCTTGCCGTGGATGATGCGGACGAACGGCAGGCCGGCGCGGAAGGCGCCGTCGAGGTAGCTCTCGAGCTGTTCGAGTGCCGCTTCGGCGCGCTGGCCGCGGAGGTCGAGCTCCATCGCTACGGGAGGACCTGTTGGCACGAGCAGCGGCGGTGCGCCACTATCGGACGGCGTCTCAATCCGATCGATTCGGTCGACCGAGACCTTCATCCGGAGCGAGCCGAATTGCACCTCCACGCGGCCGTCCTCGCCAACCTCGCTGAGCGCCTCGCCAAGCTGGGGGATGTCGCGGACGTGGATGGTGTCGCCTGCCTGGACTTCGCGGCGAACGGCGGTACGTGGCGCTTCGGCGCGACGGGGACGGGCGCGAACTTCCAGCTTCGCCAGATTGGAATCGAGCTGCTTGAGCGTCTCGTCGGCAGCGCGGGTATCGAAGTCGCGGTGGGCAGCACGGCGCTTGAGGTCGTCGAGTTCGCGACGGGTGCGGGCGACTTCGTCTTCGGCTTCGCGGTGGGCGGCTTCGAGGATGGACGAGCGCTCCTGCTCGATCCTGTCGCGGCGTTCGGCGAGGGCGACGCGGAGGTCTTCGGATTCGCGGCGGGCAAGCTCCTCGCGGTGGCGGGCCTCGGTGGCCGCTTCGCGTTCGTTGCGGATTTCGCCGAGCAATTGTTCGAACTCGAAGTGCTCCGGTGTGAGCTGCTCGCCGGCGCGGTCGAGCACCGACTGTTCCAGCCCGAGACGCTGGGCGATAGCGAGCGCGTTGGACTGGCCCGGCAAGCCGACGGTCAGGTGGTAGGTAGGGCTGAGCGTGTCCAGGTTGAACTCCACGGAGGCGTTGCGCAGGCGCGGATCGCTGTGGGCGAACGCCTTGAGCTCGCCGTGGTGGGTGGTGGCGACGAGCGTGCAGCCACGTTCGAGCAGCGTTTCGAGGACGGCGCGGGCGAGCGCTGCGCCTTCGGTAGGGTCGGTGCCGGCGCCGAGTTCGTCGAGCAGCACGAGCGTGCCTGGCGCGGCCTTGCCGAGGATCTCGATGATGTTGCGCATGTGCGAGGAGAAGGTGGAGAGCGACTGCTCGATCGACTGTTCGTCGCCGATGTCGGCGTAGACGCGTTCGAAGCAGCGGAAGCGGCTGCCCTCATCGCAGGGGACGGGCAGGCCGGCCTGGGCCATGAGCGTGAGCAGCCCCAGCGTCTTGAGCGCGACGGTCTTGCCGCCGGTGTTCGGGCCGGTGATGAGGACACCGGCGTAGTCGCCGCCAACCTCGATCGTGGTAGGCACGACCTCGCCGCGGAGCAACGGATGGCGGCCGCGGACGATTGAAGTGGCGCCGGATGGCTCGAACCAGGTGTCGACTTCGCCGGCCGGTGGAAGCTGAGCCTTCATCCGGCGGGCGAGCCGCGCCTTGGCGCTGAGCGCATCGAGTTCGCCCAGGGCGAGGACGCTACGGTGGGCCGCCTCTTCGGATTCGCCGAGGAGAGCGGTGAGGCGCTGGAGGACGCGACGGACCTCGCGCTCTTCGGCGAGTTGCAGTTCGCGTACCTGGTTGCCAGCGTCGACCACACCCATGGGCTCGACGAAAATGGTGGCGCCGCTGGAAGAGACGTCGTGAACGATGCCGGGGAGCTGGCCGCGGTAATCCGCCTTCAGCGGGATTACCTTGCGGCCGTTGCGCTCCGTGAGCAGGCCTTCCTGGGCGATGCCGCGGCGAAGGGCATCAGCGAGCGCTGCCTGCGCGCGCTGCTCGAGGCGGTCCTGGGCGGACCGGAGTTCCCGTCGCGTAGTCGCCAGCAGTTCGCTCGCGCTGTCGGCGACCTCGCCGCGGGCGTTAATCGCGGCGTCCACCTCGTCGCCGAAGCGGCGGAAGTCAGTCACCTGGTCCGAGATGGCAGCCAGCCGCGGCACGCGTGGACGCACCTTTTCGATGACTCCCCGCGCGCGCCAGGCCGTCTTGAGGGTCTGGGCTGCCTCGGCGAGTTCGGAGGCTTCGAGGACCTGGCCGATACCGGCCGAATGGATGAGGGGCCGGATGTCGCGCGCGCCAGCGAAGGGGACGTCGATGCCCATCTGGTCCAGGAGGCGCATTTCGGCGGTTTGCGACTGGAGTTCGAACGCCTCCGCGTAGTCCGTCGCCGGGCGGACGGCGAGGGCAAGCTCGCGCCCAACGCTAAACGCGGTCTCGGCGGCGAGGAGCGCGAGCACTTTCTCGAATTCGAGGACGCGGATGGTGTGTTGGTCCACGGCGCCAATCAGCGTAAGCCCGCTCTGGGGGCCGTACCAGCCATCCTGTGAAGCTATTGGCCGCAACGGCGGGCGGCCCGCTATGCTATGCAGCCATCGAACTTCGCTAGAGAAGTATCAACAAGAATGTTTTCTAAAGTACTCGTGGCGAACCGGGGCGAAATCGCTCTCCGAATCGTTCGTGGCCTGCGCGACCTCGAAATCAGCTCCGTGGCGGTCTACTCCGAAGTGGACCGGCTCTCTCAGCACGTGCGCTACGCGGACGAGGCGCACCTCATCGGCCCGGCCGACGCGCGCCTCAGCTACCTGAACGGCGACCGCATCATCGCGGTAGCGAAGGCGTGCGGCGCCGACGCGGTACACCCCGGCTACGGATTCCTTGCCGAGAACGCAGACTTTGCCGAGGCATGCGAAGCGGCAGGACTCACGTTCATCGGGCCGTCGCCCGCTTCGATTCGCCAGCTCGGCGACAAGATCGCCGCCAAGGAAATTGCCCGGATCGCGGGGGTGCCGATACTTCCGGGCAGCGGCGAGATCTCCTCGATCGATGAAGCGATGGCGTTCGCCGACACGATTGGGTACCCGGTGATGGTGAAGGCGGCGGCAGGCGGGGGCGGGCGCGGGATCCGGATGGTGGAGCGTGCGGACCAGTTCCGCGATGCGGCGGCGCGGGCGATGCAGGAGGCGCAGGCGGCGTTCGGGAATCCGTCGATCTACGTCGAGCGCAGCCTGCATTCGGTGCGGCACATCGAAGTGCAGATCATCGGCGACAAATTCGGGAACGTGGTGCCGGTTGGCGAGCGCGAGTGCAGCATCCAGCGGCGCCACCAGAAGATCATCGAGGAGTGCCCGAGCAGTGCTGTGAGCCCCGAGTTGCGGCGGAGCCTGACGCGCGCCGCGGTGCGGATCGCGCGGACAGCTAATTACCATAACGTGGGCACGGTTGAGTTCTTGCTGACGGCGACCGGTGAGTACTACTTCCTGGAGATGAACACGCGCCTCCAGGTGGAGCATCCAGTTACCGAAATCGTAACGGGCACGGACCTTGTGAAGGACCAGATCGTTGTCGCGGCCGGGCTCGAGTTGCCATACGAAGAGGCGGACCTGCTGACGCGCGGCTGGGCGATAGAGTGCCGGATCGTGGCTGAGGACCCGTTCAACGACTTCCTGCCGTCCGTCGGGCGGGTGGTGTTGGCGCGCGAGCCCGCGGGCCCGGGAATTCGCGTGGAGAGCGCGCTTTACGACGGCGTGGAAGTGACGCCGTATTACGACTCGCTGCTCGCGAAGGTGACGGCGTGGGGGCGCAACCGCGAAGGCGCTCGGCAGCGCATGAAGCGTGCGCTGGCGGAGTTTCGGGTGGTGGGCGTGGCCACGAACATCCCCTACCTGCAGCAGATCCTCGATCTGCCGGACTTCATTGATGGGCGGATCGATACGGGATTTCTCGACCGGCACGAGGTGCTGCCGGAGGAGAACGCGGCGGAGCAGCGCGAGCTTGCGGAAATCGCGGCGTTATTGCTGGTGTCCGGCGGAGAGGGAGCGGATCGTGCGGCCTACGGCAATGGAGTGAGCCAGGCGAATGGCTCGATTGGACACTTCCAGGCGCCCGCTTCGCACTGGCGGGAGCAGATGGCCGCGAATGCGCCGCCACGAGGGATGGGCCGTTGGCCGAGAAGTATCTGATTCGCGACGGCGGGGATGACGTCACGTTCGAACTGGACCGGGAGAACGATTTCGCGCGCGTACGGCGCGGGGCAGACGGCGCCTGGCGCACGGTGCAGTTGCAGCGCATCGGCGAATCGGACCTGTACCTGCTTATGGTGGATAGCCACCCCTTCGAGCTCTACCTCCAGCGGCGGCGCGGCGGCGCGTCTGTGACGATCGGGCGGCACACGTTCGACTACGACGTGGAGCGTTGGAGGCCGAGTTCCGGCCACCGCGCGAAGGTGGCGGCGGGGCCCGGAGGGCACCGCATCACGGCGCCGATGACTGGTTCGATCGTCGAGGTTCGCTGCGAGGTGGGCGCTTCGGTGGAGGCGGGCGAAGTGGTGCTCGTCATCGAATCGATGAAGATGAACAACGAGCTGCGATCGCCTTCGAATGGCGTCGTTGAGAGCGTGCCGGTGGTCGCCGGGCAGCGGGTGAAGGCGGGCGACCTGCTGGTCGCGCTGAGGCCGGCGGAAGGCTAATCCAAACCGTAATAGCGGGCCTTTGGCGTATTGACCGGCCCATAGGCGGTGGGTACGGTAACTGTTGGCCGTGCTAGATGGGGAGCTAGCGGTGCCCTGAACCCGCAATCCGCTATAGCGGGGTTGAATCCCTGCTCGAGGGCTGCGTGATTGGGGACTGCCCTCGTCAAGCGGCGTTGACGACCTGGTCCTGCGCGGCAAAGCGCCATGAACCTGGTCAGGTCCGGAAGGAAGCAGCCATAAGTGGAATGCTTTGGGTGCCGTAGGCCAACCGGGTCTGAGCTAGCTGACGCAGAGCAAGCCCGGTTGCCAGTTCGACAGCAGGTGCACGGCCTTACTGAGTACGTTACTGTGACACCCCGCTGTTCGCGGGAGTCGCAGACCAGCGCCGAGGTGTGACTTTGGCCCAGGCAATTCGGACGTCCCGCCTGCGCGGGCGCCCGGTGACTGATGCGCGGCACATTTCGGGTGCGGACTTCCTGATCCACCCCCGGCACTTCCGCGGCCGCCATCACGCCGCGACGATCTTCGTGGTCGTCCTCGTAGCTGTGGTCGCCTTCCAGGTGTTCCCGCAGAAGCAGGTCACCGTCCTGAGCAACGGCCAGGCCTACCGTATTTCGGCCACGTTCAACGCGCGCTCCGAAGGGCTTGCCGCAGCCGATGTCCGACTCCAGTCCGGCGACCGCGTGCTTTACGCGGAAGGCGGCGGCCACTCCAGCGTCGCGATTCAGCGCGCCCGGCCTGTCATCGCGGACGCCGACGGCAGGCAGGTGGAGCTTCGCACGCAGGCCACGACGATCGGCGGGGCGCTCGCCGACGCCGGCGTAACGCTCCAGCCGGGGGACCTGGTCTACCTCGATGGCAATGCCAGTTCCGCCCGTGGGCCGCTCTTCGGCGTGTCCTACGCGTCGCGGTCGGCGCCGTCCGGCGAGGTGGCCCTCGACGGGACGGCGAAGCCCGTGACGATCAGCGTCGTGCGCGCACGCCCGTATACGGTTTACGTCGACACGCTGAAGGTGGATACGCGTTCCGCCGCGGAGAACGTGCAGGGCCTGCTCGAAGACCTCGGCATGACGGTGCGCGAAGGCGATCTTGTGCGGCCCGCCCTTGACGCGCCGCTCACGGCAGGCATGACGATCCGCCTGGCGAAAGCTCGGACGGTGACGGTGAGGTTGAATGGCGAGGATCAGTCGCTGTACACGCTGGCCGAGACCGTGGGC
>JBGOVF010000215.1:0-5017 GCA_041477975.1 Tepidiformaceae bacterium | reverse complement strand
GGTCGGCCGGGGTTCTGGACGAAGAGCACGAGGAGGTCGAACTCCTTCGGGGTGACCTCGATTGCTTGGCCGGCCACTTTCACAACGCGCATTGCCACATCGACCGAGATGGGCGCCGGTGCGTCTTCGCCCGGGCGGTCCGTCGCTGATTCACTGGCGCCGGGCAAGGCCTCCGCGGACCCTGCCACGAGCACACCCACAGGCTCGATCCGTGTGTACCCGAAGACGGCGTAGACGTGCAGGCCAAGCACAATGCCCCAGCCCAGGACGGGCCAGTAGAACCAGCTCGTATTCGTGTAGGTCGAATCGATGACGAACAGGCCGAGGTTGACCACCGTGAAGAGGAAGACGTGAAGGCCAAGGAACCCGCGCAGGAAATAGCCGGTGTGCATGGCGAAGAGGATGCCGGCGCCCCAGATGGGCCAGAGCGCCCACCAGGTGCTCGGCGTGGTCAGGCCGTTGATCACGACGACCGCGAGAGACAGCGTCGCGAAGAAGGCCAGGTGCCCAATGAACAGCTTCAACTGGACCGTCTGCACGCGCGCCGCGGTCGCGTCGAGCGCTCGCCCGATCTTCACGCCAGTCCATCCCATTGCGGCGGTCGCGGCGCGGTCGATAGGGGCCGGGTCGGGGAGCGGCGTCATCACCGGGTCCGAACCGAGAATGAGGTCGGTGAACCTGCCCCAAAGCGCGGCGCCCAGGTTCGTGACACGCGCGCAAACCGGGAGTAGCAGAACCGCCGCGATAGCGAGCGGCACGGCTTCCGCGAACGTATCGATGCGCCAGTTGAGCACCTCGGTGCTGCCATCGAACGCGACCACGAGGGGGGCGACGATTGCTGTCAGCGGTAAGCCAACCACCACCGAGAGCAAGACGAGTGCGGCGATCCCCTGCCCGAAGCGGAGCACGAGGAAGACAAGGCTGCGCCAGGTCATCGGGTTCGCCAGGCGGGTCTTGATTCGCTGCCACTGCCAGGGGCGGCCGGGTTCGCGGCGGAACGGGAGCGGCGGGATCGATGTGCCAACGAGAGCGTTCGTCTGCAAGCGGTCGAGGTCCGCCACAATGCACCATCCGTACATCGTCGCGATCAGCATCGGGATGCCGATGAGCGTGAACGAAAGCGAGCCGAACACGGCGCCGGTCACGACCAGCGTGACGAAGTAGGCAAGGCCCAAGGGGAACGAGAGGGCGAGATAGACGAGGTTCAGATAGGTGCGACGGCGGGCGAACACCGAGACGTACCGTCCCGGCCAGCCGCCACGTCCCGGTGCCCCGGCTTGTTCCACGCGCTCGTCCCTTTCAATTGGCGGGCGGTCGAGCCCGTCTGCAGATGCCGCTACGTTGCTCATCTTCGGTCCTCCAGCGCCAGTCGCGTTGATGCGAACGTAGCGGGCAACTGTTACCTCAGGCCGGAGAAGATGTCACAAAACGGTCACAGAGGGTGGAATTTCGTCCTAGCGAGCCGCCGCGGCCGCCGTCTCTCGCAACTTCGCCTGCAGCGTCGTCGCCGTCACCACGCCGTGATCGAGGAAATCGAGCACGACCGCCGCGAACTCTTCCGGGATCTCGTAGGGGACGCCGTGGCCCACGCGACTGAAGACATGGAGCGTGGCGTTGCCGAGCCGCGGGAAGTCGGCGAGGTTCGCGGGGAGCAGGGAGTCGGCCGCGCCGGCGATCATGAGGGTCGGAGTCTTGATCTCGCCGAGGCGGCCGCCCTTGCGGTAGTTCACCAGCGCATCCCAGGACTGGTCGTAGTGCTCTTGCGAACCCGAGAGACCCTGGCGCACTCGCACCTCGACCGCTTCGGGGCCTTCGCGCGCGCTGAGGGCGACGCCCTCCCGGACCATCGTGTGGAGGTCGCCCTCCCTCCTCAGTCGCTCCGCGCGCTCGCGAAACGACGGTGGCACCTGCACGCCATCGGCCGGGGCCGGTGTCACGAGCACGAGTTTGTCGAGCCGGTCAGCGTGGCTCAGCCCGAGTTCGTAGCCGACAACGCCGCCCATGCTGTGGCCGATGTACGTGAACCTGTCGATTCCGAGCGAATCCATCATCGCGACGGCGTCGGCTGCGTACTGTTCGATCGTGTGGCCGGTTGTGGGGCGGCCGCTGTCCCCGGCCCCGCGGCAGTCCATTCGCACCACGCGGTAACGATCCGCGAGAAGTGGGACCACCTCGTCCCAGCTGTAGTGCGAGCCGGTGTAGCCGTGATGGATCAAGAGCGGCTCACCGTTGCCGTGGTCGTCGTAGAAGAGTTCGACGCCGTTGATGGTCCTGTGTGGCATGGCCGGCCCCCGATGCGTGGTGGCCGGATGTTACGCCTCCGCGGCGACGCCGGTCATGCAGCAACAGGGAAGCGTCGCGCCCGGGGCGTCCCACCAGGTGCCGCACCGTCCCGCGTTTGCGATGATGGGCGGGTGGCTGAATCCCTCGCCGGCAAGCTGCTCGTCGCCAGCCCGAAGCTCGTGGACCCCAACTTCCACCGCAGCGTCGTGTACCTCTGCGGGCACGACGAGAACGGCGCCTTCGGCGTGATCATCAACCGGCCGCTGACGGACGTGGATGTCGCCGACCACCTGCCAGGCTGGCGGGCGGCAGCGTCTGAGCCGAAGGTGCTGTTCGCAGGCGGGCCGGTCGAACCGTCGGTGGCGCTGGGCCTCGCCCGGCCGGGGCGCACGCCCGCGCCGGACGAGTGGACGCTGCTGCACGATGGCCTCGGCCTCGTGAACCTCGGTTCCTCGCCGGACGAAGCGGGGGTTGCGGAGATACGGGTGTTCGTGGGCTATGCCGGGTGGTCCGCCGGCCAACTGGAAGGCGAAATCGAGGAGGAGGCGTGGTTCGTGGTCGACTCCACGCCCGCCGACCCCTTCTCGCCCGACCCGGCCGGCACCTGGCGGGCGGTGCTTCGGCGCCAGCGGGGCAAGCTTGCGATGTTCGCTTTTCACCCTCCCGATCCCACGATGAATTAGGCGGAGCCGTTCGCTGGCTCTGGCATTTTGCGGAGCCGCGTCACCGGCGAAACAGCGAGCCACAGCACGGCCACGGCGGATACCGCCACGCGCAGGAACAGCGTTTCTCGCAGCCCAATCGCGTCGCCGAGCACGCCTCCGGCGGCGGCGCCGAGCAAGGCCGCGCCGAATTCGAGGAAGTGGAAGTTCGCGAACATGCGCCCCTGGAGCCGTTCCGGCGTCACCGTCTGGCGCAGGCTGATGTCGTTGATTTCATAAAGCGTCCAGAAGGGGTCCGTCACGCACTGCGCTGCCACCAACAGGGCAATTCCCACCAGCGAAACATCCACCACGAACGGCGTGAACAGCCCGCCGGCGCAGCGGACCGCGGCCGCGATCAAGAGGGCCGGCCCCAGTCCGCCCAGGCGTGAGGTGCGCCCCGCCATGAATGCCCCACCCAGCGACGTGAGGCCGCCAACCGCGAAGATCATCCCGAGCAGGCCTGGCTTGTAGCCGATCTCATCGGTGAGGTAGAGAAGGAAGACGACGCTGAACATCTGGTTGCCGAACGCCTCGATCGCGCTCACGCCGGCCAGCGTGCGCAGGACGGAGTCGTGCGCCACCACGCGGGCGCCCTCCATCGCTTCGCGCAGCGCCGGCTCGCGCTCGTGTGCAGGTGGCGGCGGTGGCTCCGGCGTCTTAATCCGCCAGACGCAGACCGCGGAGACGACGAACGAGACGGCGTCGACGGCGATCGCTCCGGGGCCTTTGACCAGCTGCACCAGCCAGCCGCTGACTCCGAAACTCCCAAACTCCGCCAATGACGCACTGGCGGTGAGCTTGCTGTTGCCTTCGATGAGTTCCTCGGTTTCCACGAGAGTCGGCAGGTAGGAGCGGTAGGCGGCATCGAAGAAGACCGTCAGCGCGCTGGTGGCGAAGCTCACCAGGTAGAGCTGGTTCATGGTCAGGACGTCCAGGACGGCGGCGACAGGGATCGTCGCGAGCGCCGCGGCACGGCCGACATCCGCGGCGATCATGATCGGGCGCCGGGGAAGGCGGTCCACCCAGACGCCCGCCGCGAGTCCGACGACGAAGCCCGGCACGAGCCGCGACCCGGCCAGGAGGCTAACCTCCAGCGGCGACGCGCCGAGCCAGAGGATGGCCGTGAATTGAAGCGCGAGGCCGCCGATCAGCGACCCAAAGATCGATGTAGTTTCGCCGGCCCACAGCCGGACGAAATCCGGGTGGCGCCAGAGACCGCCAGGTCGGGAGGTCAATGCAAACTCCTTGTGCTCAACAACATGCGCCGCAGCCGAAGAAGCACAGCCCGGAGGGGCCGGCCAGACCGCGAGCAACACAACGAATCGCCGGGAGTGCGCGTGAGACAGCGGCGCCCGCCGATCGATGACTCGAATCCGGCGGGGGAAGTCAGTGCGAGTGCTCCGCCGCCCCTACGCGACGCGGAGCGTGATGCTGTTGCGGTTGCTGACCTTCATTCCAGTGACCTCGCTGGCAAGCATACGAGAAACGGTGCGGTCAGCGCTTCACTGCGGCCGCCTGGCCCTCCGCGACCGCCGCCTTCACGGTTTCCATCCAACGGGAGTCGCCGTAGCGCTCTTCCTCGAATAGCCACCATTCGGCGCCCCACAGGTAAAGGCGGTCCGCGCCCGCCCGGCGGCCATACTCAATGTTCTGGCGAAGTTTCGCGGGCGACAGGTTGGGCGACGGGTGCTGCGGTGAAATGAGCCGCGCATCGCCGTCGGTCCACGGTTCTGCCTGCAGTTCTGTTATCCAGAACTGCTTTCCGGCCTCATGGGCGAGCCGGCCCTGGAGCCGGTAGTTCGAACCAAGCGGGCCGAACTCAACGATGTTCGCGACGAAGTGGATACCCGCGATGTTGTAGTTGCGAAACGGGTACAGGCTTGCCGCCAGCACATCCGAATCGGCGAGGGCGTCGCGCCAGCGCTGATCGAACACCCAGTGCTGCGCGTGATTGATCGATACCGGACGGCCCTGGGGGTCGTTCGCGCGGATGGCGGCGACCACCTCCTCCACGTAGGCGCGGCTGAGCG
>JBGOVF010000503.1:0-2733 GCA_041477975.1 Tepidiformaceae bacterium | reverse complement strand
CGCCGGGCGCGTATATAACGGCCGGCTTCGCCTATCGCGCCCCGCGGTCATCGAGTATGGGCTCGCCACGCTCGCCTCCGCAGTCGCGGTGGCGATTCTCTGGTACCGAACCGACCTCAAGACCATGGGCACGGCCGCCTTTGCAGACCCCGGCTGGGACCGCCACCTCTATATCGAACTCGCACGCCGCGCGCCATTCGATTTCCGCCTCGCCCCATATTGCTGGCGTGTGCTGGCGCCGTGGCTGGCGAAGGCGCTGCCGTTCGGGCTGCAGGCCTCGTTCCAAACGGTGACCGTGGTCGCGCTCGTGGCCGGCGGGCTGGCGGTCTACGCACTGATTCGTGCCGTTGGCTTCTCGAAGACGCATGGAGCGCTGGCCCTGCTGCTGCTCTTCGGCATGGGATGGGGGCCGAAGTTCCAGCTCAGCGACTTCTGGGTGCCAGATGCCACCGCCTTCGCGTTCACCGTCGTCGCGCTACTGCTGGCGGCGAGGCGGCAACTGGTTGCCGTGGCCGTGGTGATGGCCGCCGGAGTGTTGGCCAAGGAGAGCGTGCTCTTCGTAGCGCCGCTTGTTTACACCCTCAGCGCTCGGCGCCTGTTCGATCGCCGCTGGCTGCTGAAAGCAGCACTGGCGGCGATTCCAGCCCTAGCGGTTGTCAGCGGCATCCGCATCGCAATCCCGCAGGACAACGGCAACGCGGCCTACATCGCGACCATGCCGCCCGTCATCTCCCGCTTCCCAGAACTGTTCGGCGAGTACAGCTACAGCGAGCGCTTCGACTCAATTGCAAGGGAGCAACGCTTGGAACACAGGGAATGGACCGACTGGGACCGCTATTTCACCGACCCGTTCGGCGCGCTACTACTCGGTCTCGCCGTCGCGGGCGCGGTTCGCACGCCGATCCTCGCCGCAAAACTCGCCCCGTACCTCGTGCTCGTTTACTCGCAGCTCCTCTTCGCGACGGACACCCAGCGCCTGCTGGTGTTAGCGTTCCCCGCACTCGCCTGGCTCGCGGTGGAGGGCGCGGACGAACTTCGGGAGAGGGTCGGTCTGGCCCCGGCGGTACTTGTTCCCTTGGCCGCGGCGCTCTTTGCATTGGTCCTCCGCTGTCCAGCGGGCTACGGGCGCAGTGTTTGGCTGGAGGCGCTTCTGGTAGTGGTTTACGTGCCATTGGCGGTGGCCGGCGGCCGCCGATGCCCCTCCCTACGGCCAGCTAGCCCACCAGCACCGTAACGATCGCTATCCCCGCGCTGGCGAACAGCACGCCGAACACCAACCTGCGGAACCGCGACGGGTCCACGCGCCTGTAGACGAGGTCGCCAGCCAGCCAGCCGAGTGCCAGCGCTGGGAAGCCAATGAGCGCGGCAAGGCCCGCATCCCGGTCGAATCGGCCGCCCAGCGCCAACAGCCCAACGGCGATCAGGCTGGTGACGAAGAAGTACGCCGTCAGCGTGCCCCGAAACCGCTCTGGCGAGGCTCCCTGCCCCTGGAGGTACAGAACCACCGGCGGTCCCGACATGCTGGTGCTGGTGTTCAGTACGCCGCTGATGATCCCGATGAGGCCATCGCCGACGCGCCCGCCGTGGTGCACCTGCAGTCCGCGCAGCAAGAGCAGCGTGAAAACCACGACGGACCCCGCGATCACCAGCTTCAGCGCGTCGGGATCGATCCAGATCAGGATCGCCAGCCCGATCGGCATCCCCACCAGCGCTCCGGCGAGCAGGGTCGTCCACAGCCGCCAATCGACGTGCTCGTGTAGCCGCGACGCCATCGCAAGGTTGAGGCCACTCGAGAGGATGTTCGAAACGAGCACCGTCTCTTTCGGCCCAATCAGGAGCGCCAGCGGCGGGGCAACGAGCAGTCCAAACCCGAACCCGGCAACCGATTGCGTCAAAGCCGCCAGGCCAACGATGACCAGCACTGCGATTGCGGTGGGCAGGTCCACCGGCTCGTTCTACGGCGCTGCAGGCATCCGGACAAACCCAAACCGCCGCGTCGCCGCCACCTGTGACGCCCCGAGCCGCACTCTGTACGCTAGTCGCATGGAAGTTGCGAACGAGGTCATGGTCCGCGGCATCGTCGTGGGCGTGTTCCAGGAAAACTGCTGGGTCGTCGGTAGCCGCAAGACTGGCGAAGCCATCTGCATCGATCCCGGCGACCAGCCGGGCGAGATCCTCGCCCTGGCACGCGACATGGGCGTGGCCATCAAGTTCATCGCCAACTCGCACGCCCACGTGGACCACATCATGGGCGTCCAGGGCATCCACGCCGCGACGGGCGCCAGGTTCCTGCTCCACCAATCCGACCTCGAACTGCTCCGAACCGGTTGGAAAGCGATGGCGGCCCGTATGGGCTGGGACATCGCCCAGGGCCCGCCGGACCCTGACCAGTTCGTGAGCGACGGCGATGTTGTGGAGGTGGCCGGGCTCCGATTGACAGCGATCACCACACCCGGCCACACGCCGGGCAGCGTCAGCTACTACGCCGAGGAAGGGATGCTCTTCAGCGGCGACACGCTCTTCCGCGGCTCCATCGGCCGGACCGACCTGCCAGGCGGCAACCTGGACCAGGAGATGAAGAGCATCTGCGAGCGGCTGCTCGTGCTTCCCGACGACACCGCTGTCCTCCCCGGGCACATGGACGAAACGACTGTGGCGTTCGAGAAGGCACACAACCCATTCGTCCTCGAATGGATGCGCCGGCCGAGTGACGCGCCTCGCTGGCAGGATCTG
>JBGOVF010000441.1:0-3027 GCA_041477975.1 Tepidiformaceae bacterium | reverse complement strand
GTTCCCCAGCGCCGCTCGGAACGCGCCGGCGGCCTCACCCCGCGCGAGGCGGAAGTGCTCGCCCTGGTGGCGCGCGGCCATTCGAACCAGGAGATCGCCGACGCGCTCGTGCTCAGCGTCCGCACGGTCCAGCGGCATGTCGAAAACGTCTACAACCGGCTCGGCATCCACAACCGCGCCGGCGCTGCCCTCGCCGCCGTGAACCTCGGCCTTGTCAGCCCCCCGGATATCCGCGACCCCGCCATTGGGTAATTTGCGCCAATTCCGCGCTCGCTGAAACTTGGGCATTCCAGCGGACGCGGCGCATGAGTCCCTGCCGGCACTCTTCCTCCAGCACACGGCCACGAGCCGTACGGAGGAAACCAGTGACCGCAACCCTCACCCTCGAATCCACCATCGCCGAAGCCGCCGTAGGCCCCGTCTACGTCGATCTCGCCCGCGAGCTGGTCCCGCTGCTCCGCGCCGAGTCCCAGGCCATCGAAGACGCCCGCGAACTCACGCCGCCCGTCCTCGCGGCCCTCGTCGAGCGCAACTTCTTCCAGGTGCTGCTGGCGCCCGCCCGCGGCGAAGGCAGCGTCACAATCTCCGAGGCCATGGCGGTCCTCGAAGCGCTCGCCACCGGCGACGCTTCCACGGCCTGGGATGTCTCGGCCTCGATGGGTGCTGCGCTTATCAGCGGCATGCTCCCGCAGGCCACGGCCGACCGTATCTTCGCCACGCCCGCTGACACCATCGCCATAGCGGTCGGCCGCAGCGGCAAGGCCATCGCCGTCGATGGCGGCTACCTTGTCGAAGCGAAGTGGCCGTTCCTTAGCGGCTCTCCCCACGCGACCTGGATCGGCGGGCTGTGCATGGTCTACGACGGCGACGCCCCGCGGATGAGCCCCGAAGGAGAGCCGCACATCGTCTTCCCGTCGCTCCGGAAGGAGCGCGTGACCATGCTGGATAGCTGGCACGCCACCGGCCTACGCGGCACGGGCAGCCACGACGCCGAAGTGATGGGCGCGTTCGTCCCGACCGACGAGGTCGTTGACTTCGCGAACGGGCCGCGCCGCGGGCTGCCGCCGCTCTATTCCATCAACGAGAACGCGGCGGCGCCACTCGCAGCCGCCGCGGTCGCGGTGGGCATTGCGCAGCAGGCGATCGATTCGTTCCGCACGACGGTCGGCCGGCGCGCGCACCAGTCCGGCGGTACCGCCGCCGAGGCGCCGCTGCCGCAGCTCACGCTCGCCGAGTGCGAGGCCCGCCACGCTGCCGCCCGCGCGCATGTCTTCGCCGTTGCCGCCGGTGTCGATGCCGAACTGGCCGAAGGGCGGCTGCCGGGCGACGAATGGTTGCTCAAGGTCTCGCTCGCCGCCACTTCCACGACCGAAGCGGCGATCGATGTCGTGTCGAAGCTCTACCGGGCGGCTGGCTCCAGCGCAGTCTTCACCGGCTCGGTCCTGGACCGCGCGCTCCGGGACGTCTTCACCATGGGCGCGCACCGGATGGTCCAGCGGGAGAACTACATGGTGTATGGGGCGAAGCTGTTCGGGTAGCGGGCTCACCCCCCGTCCCCCACTCCCGCGCCGGGAGAGGGGGAGTTGTGCTGGAGAGACCTCTGGAGCGTTCTGCCCAGTGCTGTTGTTGGGCGCGGACCGCTCCTTCCAGTCGCGGCTCGGATTTGGTTGGTGGCGCGGCCGGATGAGCATTCGTGGTGATTCGTTGCCGGACGCTCCCTGACGGTCGCGGCTCTGATTCGGTGTGTGGGGGCTGCCGGATGGGCGCACGTTGTCATTCGTTGCCGGACGCTCCCTGACGGTCGAGGCTCTGATTGTGGGGGGCGTGCTGGGGGACGCCCGCTCACTGACGTTCGGGGTACTGACTTGGGGTGATGCGGAGGCGCGGCCCGTAGGGCAGGCGGAGCGCGGCGAATAGCCGAGCGCAGCCTAGAGAATCCCTACCCGGCGGGTGGGCGAGAATCCCTACCCGGTGGTGGCGGTGGTGGGGGTTCGAGACTGAGTGGAAAGTGGAAAGTCGTGTGGCGGACGGCTCTCTTACGGTCGCGGCTCGGATTCGATTGGTTCAGGTGCTCGTGGTGGTTGGCGTCGCAGGAGCCGATGCCTTCGAAGGTGTCGATGAGGAGTTCTGGTATGGAGGCGCGGCCCGTGCCCTTCGAGTTGATCGCGCGGGGACATCGAGACCGTGCGGGAGCGGTAGCCACGGCCATCGTAGAGGTCGTGGATGGCGGCGTGGTCGCACCTGGCCGATCGAAGGGATTCGTTTGCTTCTCGGGCCCGGGCTTCTCCCCGAACATGCGGGCGTACCTTCTTTCCACGGGTAAAGCGGTGGAACTCGCCGACCTGGAAGTCTGGTTGCGGTTCTACTTCGGGCTAGAGTTGAGGAAGTAAGAGACCTCGGGACGCTCGAAGTTCGTGATCAACAGCTCGGGAACAGACGCACGGCCCTCGCCGTTGGAGTTGATGGCTCGCGACATCCGCACCCGTTCGATCTCGTAGCCGTGGCGATCGTAAAGATCCTCGATAGAAGTGTGGCTCGAGTTCGAGAGCATCGCCGCGACACCCCTTTGCGTCATCGATTCGAACGCATTGGCGAGCCGGATCTGCTCGTGAGGGCTGAAGTCTTCGCTTGTATAGCTCGTGAAGTTGGACGTAGTACTGAGCGGCTGATACGGAGGGTCGAGATAGACGAAGTCGCCGGGTAACGCCGCGGCGCAGGCGCTCTCGAAGTCACCGGCCGTAAGTTCAGCGTTTCTGAGACTCTCGGAACATCTGCGGAGTCCTGGCTCGTCGCAGACGCGCGGGTTCGCGTAGGTGCCGTGGGGGACGTTGAATGCACCGCTGCGATTCACGCGGTACAGCCCGTTGTAACAGGTCTTGTTGAGGAAAATGAACCGTGCGGCACGCTCCACGGGAGCCGGCGGGCACGACGCCCGTCGCTGGTAGTAGTACGTGGCGCGTTCGGGGAGGCCGAGGGCCAAGTAGTCTCGCTCTAGCTGGCGGAGTTCCTCGACCAGCGAATCAGTAG
>JBGOVF010000035.1:0-10884 GCA_041477975.1 Tepidiformaceae bacterium | reverse complement strand
TCACCGAAGTGTTTCTCGAAGACGTGCGCATCCCGCGGGACTGCCTGATCGGCGAGGAGAACCGCGGCTGGTACATCGCGACGACCACGCTCGACCAGGAGCGAAGCTCGATAAACCGCGTCGTGATGACTCGCAGCACGCTCTGGGCGCTCACGGATTTCGTACGGGACACGCCGGTCCTCCGCAGCCGGGCCGAAATCCGGCACGAGCTGGCCGAACGTCACCTGGAGTTCGAGATCGCGCGCTGGCTTTGTTACCGCGTGGCCGAGATGCAGAGCCAGGGCAAGGTTCCGAACTCCGAAGCCTCCGTTTCGAAGGTCTTCGGCACGGAGTTGCAACGGCAGATGGGGGTTACCGGGATGCGGGTCCTCGGCTTGGCCGGGCAAGTCGAGCCGCCTTCGAAGTACGCGCCCCTCCGCGGCCGCGTGGAGCGCTGGGCCCTCGCGGCGCCCAGCTACACGATCGCGGGTGGCACGAGCGAGGTGAACCGCGGCATCATCGCAACCCGTGGATTGGGGTTGCCGCGAGGATAGGGGAAGGCCCGGTTCTGCTCCGCTATACTGGCGGCATGGGTATTTCGAGCGCCTTCGTGTTGCCAGCGAAGCCGGAGGACTACGTGGGCGAAGTACGGGTTCCGTTGCTGCTGGAAAACTACGTTGATTGGAGCAACGCCAGGTCGGGGTTGCTGTCGGAGGATTCCGTGCGGCGGGTCGAGTTGACAGCGCTGGTCGACACCGGCGCCACCATGCTGGTACTGCCTGAGGACGTGGTGGACGCTCTCGGACTGGAAGTGCTAGGTACGAGCATCGTCGAGTATGCCGATGGGCGGCGAAGTGAGGTTCAGAACGCCGGAATCGTTCGGGTCGGCGTCTCGGGTCGAGCGGCGGAGGCTCGCTGCCTCGTCGGTCCGGCGGGGAGCGAAGCACTCCTGGGACAGGTCATCCTCGAGATCACCGACCTCCTGGTGGATTGCTCCCGGCAGCAGCTTGTCCCGCGGCCTGAGTCGCCGTACATGCCGTCTTACAAGCTGAAGTAGCGCTGGCCGGTTTGCGCCAGTCGCGGCCCCAATCCACGATTGCGCCATGACGACCGCACCAGTCGCGCAGCCTCGGTTTCTTCTCCCCATCGCGTCCCTTTTCACGGGTGCGCTGATCGTTTCGAACATCGTGGCGGTGAAGATCGCCAACTTCAGCGGTGTGTCCGGACCGATCGACGAGTACTTCCTGCCCGCGGCCGTAGTCGTCTTCCCGCTCTCGTACATCATTGGCGACATCCTCACCGAGGTGTATGGCTACCAGGCGGCCCGACGCGTCATCTGGTCGGCGTTCCTGGCGAACGCGCTGGCCGTGGTCGCGATCGTGGCGGCCCAGCGAGTGCCGGCGGCGCCGTTCTGGCAAGACGAGGGCGCCTACAAGGCGATTCTTGGGCAGACCTGGCGGATCGTGAGCGCGAGCTTCCTTGCGTTTCTTGTCGGCGAGTTCGCGAACTCAATGGTGCTGGCGCGAATGAAGATCGCCACAAGCGGGCGATTTCTCTGGACCCGCACCATCGGATCGACGATCGTCGGTGAAGGCCTCGATTCGGCGATCTTCATCACGATCGCCTTTGCCGGAAAAGAGGGTGTGATGCTGTGGCCGCTGATCTGGAAGCAGTGGCTCTTCAAGGTGGTGTTCGAGACACTGTTCACGCCCGTGACGTACGCCGCTGTGACGATCCTGAAGCGGCTCGAAGGGATCGATGTGTACGACTCGGGCACCAACCTCAACCCCGTGGCCGTGTGGGAATAACGTCTTGCCGCAGCCGCCGCCGGGGGGCACGCTGACCCGCATGTCCGAGAACATTTATAAGACCGACGGCACCATCGATAGCTTTGCCAACCAGTTCCCCGGCCGAGACTACGAGATCGAGTTCGTGGCGCCCGAGTTCACGAGCGTGTGCCCGATGACGGGGCTTCCCGATTTTGGGACGATTACCGTGACCTACACGCCCGCGGAGCGCTGCATCGAACTTCGAAGCTTCAAGTACTACCTCACGACGTTCCGGAATCAGGGCATCTTCTACGAAAGCGTGGTCAACCAGATCCTCGACGACATCGTCTCGGCGATTCAGCCGCGGTTTGTCGCAGTGACGGGCGACTTCAACACCCGCGGCGGAATCTCGGCGCGCGTCACGGCCACACACCCGCCGCAACCCGACTAGCCGCTCACCCGCGACGCACATCACAATCGACGCGTAGACTTGCGAGCGGCAGCGTCGTCGGTTCACGATGGCTGCCCCAGGGGATTGTCCAGATGTCAGCCAAGGCCGACCCAGGGGGCTTTCCGCAACGCAAGCTTTCGGAAGTGCGAGCGGTGAGCGCCGCCCAGATGCGGGAAATCCAACGAGTCGCCCTCGAAGATTTCGGCATCGATATCCTCCAGGTCACCGAGAACGCCGGTCGTGCGGCGGCCCAACTGGCGCTCGCCATGCTGGGAGGCCGGGGCCGCGGCCAGCGTGTCGTCGTGCTCGCCGGTGTCGGAAACAAGGGCGCGGCCGGGTTGGCCGCCGTCAGGAGCCTCGTCAACTGGGGGCTCAAGGTCGAGCCCATCCTGGGTGGCGTAGAAGAGGAGGCGGGGTTCCCCGCGCGCCGGCAAATCGACATCCTGCGGCGCGCCAACATCCTCGACCTAGCCGACATGGAAGCGAGCGAGGTGGAGTTGGAGGAGAAGCTCAGCGAGGCCGACCTCGTTATCGACGCACTCGTCGGCTATGGGCTGGACGGGCCGCCTATGGGCATGGCGGCAGCCGTGACCGAGTTGGCGGCGGCGGCCAAACGCCCGATCCTCGCCCTCGACATCCCCACCGGCGTGAACGCAACGACCGGGGAAGTTAGTTCGCCGGCCATCCAGGCCGTCACCACTCTTCTGTTGGACCTGCCGAAGAAGGGCGCGCTGGAGAACGCGGCCAGGGCCAACGTCGGCGAACTCTACCTTGCCGACGTTGGCATCCCGCTGAGCGTGCACGAACGGCTGGGCATCCCGGCGACTGCCATCTTCAACGAAGGCCCCGTGGTGCGCCTCCGCCGCTGATCCCTCTCGTCCCGGCGTAGCATTGCTCCAACAGGCCGCGGGAGGTTGTTTGATGTCTCGCACTCGCTACGTTCGCACGTCTCAGGAAATCGAACAGCTTCAGGTTGCATTTCGGGCGCCGGCATTCCTCGACATCCGCTCGCTGGCCATCGTCTTCGAGAGCGAAGCGGAAGCCATAGCCGAACTCCTGCCCCCGCCGCTCGAAACGGCGGCGGAGCCGCGGGTCAGCGTTTCCGTGAGCCAGATTCGGCGGTCGAACTGCGTGGGGCCATTCGATGGCGCATCCGTGAACATCGCCTGCCGGTACCGAGGCGGGGACGGGGTCTACTGTCTGGCCATGCCGATGAGCACGGACACGGCGGTCACCTTCGGGCGCGAGCTGTACGCGGAGCCGAAGAAGCTGGCGCAGATTGCGCTGGAAGAGCGGCCAAATGGGAACGTGCTGGGTACCGTGACGCGTCACGGGATCACGTTTATCGAACTGGTCGGCCGCTTCGAGGATCCGATGCGAGATGTGGATTCCGAGCGCACGACTAAACACTACTACTTCAAGTTCTTGCCTTCCGCGGACGGAACTGGTTTGGCGCACGACCCGGAGCTGGTGTGCGTGACGCACCGCGGGCACACGCGCAGCCTGGCTCGGGGCACAGGTACCATTACCTTCCGGGAATCGTCCCACGACCCGATCATCGATGTTCCGGTGATCTCGGTGCTCGGGGCGACGTACAGCATCGGGGACACCCATACCTCGGCCGAAGTCGTCGCCACTGTGCCCGCTGCTGACTTCCTACCGTACGCCTTTGGAAAGATGGACGACCTGCGCATTTGGGCGGCCGCCGGCGCGTTATCTCCGGCCTGAGTCAGTAGCCGCGGCTGTCCCAGAGAATGTCTGCGCCGCCCGAGGCCTTTGCGTGGTAGCGCGCAGCGACGAAGAACAGGTCGCTCAGCCGGTTGAGATACGGGACCACGAGAGTGGAGACCTGTTCTACGCGGCGTAGCGCGATGGTGGCACGTTCGGCGCGGCGGCAGACCGTGCGGGCTACATGCAACTGAGCCGTCGCGAGGTCGCCCACAGGAAGGATGAAGCTCTTCAACGGCTCCAGGTCTTCGTTCCACGCGTCGATCCAGGCTTCGAGCTGGTCGATGTGGCGCTGCTCAATGCGCGGCACGGAGTACTTCAGCTTGTCTTCCTCGAGGATGCAAAGGTCCGAGCCCAGGTTGAACAGCACTTGCTGGATCACGAAGAACTGCTCGCGCATCGTGTCGTGAAGGCCGGCGGCAACGGCCACGCCGATGACGCTATTGAGTTCGTCCACCGTGCCATACGCCTCTATCCGGAGGCTATCCTTTGCCACGCGCTGCCCGCCCCCGAGCGCCGTGGTGCCGTCGTCGCCGGCACGCGTGTAGACCCGGTTGATACGCACCATCTCGCAAGCATGGGTGATGGCCGCTGGTGCGACAATCGCCCGCCCCGAGGCGGGTTCGCCTTTCGCTGCTTGCTCTTACAATGAACACCGGCCCGCCGTACCAGGCTGGCCAGACGGAGATTTGATGACGACACCGACGCCGACGCGCTGTATCCGCTGTTACGCAGCGCTTTCCGGGCCCCCGCACGTGATGGCGGGCCGGGACTACTGCTGCGCGAGCTGTTCCGTTGGTTCGGCCTGCGAGCACCAGGGCATCCACCGGCCGTCGAACGTCCGGCGATACGACTCGATGTTTGACCGGTTCCGGCAGGTGGTGCGCCACGCGAGCCCTTACGAAGTCGATCGGCAGCCGGAGCCATGACCAGCCAGTCCGGACGACTCGCGTTGACCCACGGGCAGCATCTCCCGCCGTACCGGGTAGTGGCGCACAACGCATCCACGCAATCAGAGAACAAGATTCACGACGACGATGTCGCGAAACAGTACGGCTTCGCCGGCGGGCTCGTCCCCGGAGTGACGGACTACGCCTACATGACCCGCCCGCTTATCGAAGCCTTCGGGCTGGCCTGGCTCGAACACGGCCGCCTCTCGGCGCGATTCCTGAAGCCCATTTACGAAGGAGAGGAAGTGACGGTCACCGCCGCGGTGGCCAGTTTCGACGATGCCGGCGTTTCGGTGGACGTCTCGGCGCTGAATCCCGCGGGCGAGATATGTGCCAGTGGCACGGGCGGACTTCCAAAGGTGCCCCCGCCAGCGCCCGGGCTTGATGACGTACCCGTCGGGCCGCTGTTCGCTGGCCGCCCTGCAGCGTCCGAGGAGGCCCTTGCCGTGGGGACGGTCCTCGGGACCGTTGAGACGGCGTTCGGCGACGAGGAATACACGCGCTATCTCGAGGATGCGCGGGAACATCTGCCGCTATATGAAGGGCCCAATGCCGTCGCGCCGTCAGGCTATCTGATCCGCGAAGCGAACCGGGTGCTGGTCCAGAACGTTCGGTTGGGACCGTGGATCCACGTTTCGAGCGAGGTCCAGCACCACGGCCTGGTGCACCGCGGAGATCGCCTGTCGACGCGAGCGCGCGTCGTCGACCTGTTCGAGCGTGGCGGGCACAAGTTCGTTGACCTGGACGTCCTCCTTGTTGCTAACGGCGAGCGGCCCGTCATGCGTGTGGCCCATCGTGCTATCTGGGATGTGCGGAAGAAAGCCTGACCGCGCCAGCGTGACAACGTGAGAGGCACCGCGTCGCGGTCCTGGGCAGTCGGCCAGGTTGCCGTCCTCCGCTACATCACGCGCACCGGCCAGCCCGGTATGAGCTGGCCATGCCGAGTCGTCGAGGATCGCGACGACCTGCTGGCGCTCTACATCCCACGCGGGGCAACCTACATGCGCTGGGAAGTCGGCGACGATGGCCGCCGCCGGCTCGGCGCCGGACGCTGGCGCGAAGACGTGCTCCGGCTGATGTTTCCCGGCCAGCCGTACTCGATCTGGCTGTTCTTCCGCGAACGCGAGCACGGCCAGGGGTTCTCCGGGTACTACATCAACATGGAGGAGCCGTTTCGGCGGACGCCCATCGGCTTCGACACCAACGACCACACGCTCGATGTGGTGGTCGACACCACCCTCGCCTGGCGTTGGAAAGACGAAGACGAGTTCGCGGAACGCGTCCGGCAGGGGATATACAACGCGGAGTTCGCCGAAGAGACGAGAGCGCGTGCGACGCAAGTGATCGAGGCGCTGGAGCGCCGGGCTCCGCCGTTTTCAGATGGCTGGGATCGATGGACGCCGGACGTCGCATGGGGGCCGCTGACGATGCCAACCGCCTGGGATCAGGAACCAGCCACGCTCTGGGAGCGGCGGCACTGGGCTTACGGCGATGCAAACCCGTGACCATTGACCGCCGACGCAGGAGCGGCGACGATCCTTCGCATGGCACTCTACGAATACGTTTGCGCCGCTTGCGGCGCGCACACTGAGAAACGCATGCCCATGTCCGATGCCCTTCAGGTGATCCCTTGTGGGAAGTGCGGGAAGCAGGCCCGGAAGGCGATCGGCGGCTTTGCCGTGGTTGGGCGGGCGTCTGCTTCCCTCGGCGATGGCCCCGCCCCATGGGACGATGACGGCGGAGATGACTTCGGCGGCATGGACGACTTTGGCGGGCACGGCCACAGCCATGGACCGGGGGGACACACGCACTAACCTGGCGACGATCAGTCCCGCGCTACGGCCGGCGCCTTGATGATGTAGTTCTTATCGTAAACAGGGGTTGGCGCGGTTGTTGGAGTGGGGATTGGGGTAGGCGTTGGCCCGGCTCCGGGTGGGGGCGGGTACGCCGCGTTAATCGCCCCGATGTCATCGGCCATGAGGACGCGCTTTTGTTCGCCGTTAGCGAGCGACGCGTACATGACTGCCGAACGCACCGACGAATGCCCCAGGCCAGCCGCGTGGCCTAGCTCATGCAGAAGCGTCGACGGCAGGTCGTAGCTATTCTTGGGATTCGTTTGCCCGGCAGCCCAGGGAACGTCGATCGCGACCTGCATGTCGAATTCGACCAGCGAGGACTTCGCGCCGCCCTTGGTCGCGATGGTGCAGGTCTGGCCAAGGACCGCTGCGGGCAGCGTGGTAACGAACGCGATGGTGTTGGAACCGTCGATATTCCCGACGGCCCCTTCACACGCGCTGGCCGAGGCCGCCGTCGAACCGCCGTAGGCGAACGCGAAGCTCGCCCCGGCGGACGTCCAGGTTTGAATTTCTGTTTGAATGATTGTGGACGTCGTGGCAAGCCCGATCGGTTGATCCGCCGAGTTGTAGTGCACGACCACGGGCAGCGCCGAGGCCGCCCAGAGATGGTTGTTGATGACGAACGCAGCCGAAGCACCCCCGGTGCTCGTTGAAGACGTCCCGGCCACGGCGTCGGCTGTCGCGGCAGTGTCTTCGGCGCCGGCGGCGAAGAAGATGTGCCGCTCCAGCACATAGTCGGCGTTGCTGGTGACGCGGACCTCTTCGACCACGCCGGAGCCGCTGGCCGCTTCGCTGGCCGACACGAGGGCGGAGCGCGCGAACAGGAGGCAGCCCGCCAGAAATAGCACGATAGGCAACGCACCGGTAGCCCGCCAACGGGAACGCGGTTTCGACATAGAAAATCCCACGTTCGCCCATGGTCGAGCCGGAAACCGCTCCGCGCTACGTCAAGTAACGCCAGAAGGGCCACCGTGCAGTGGCCCTTCTCCGCGGCTCCGAATGGCGCGACTAGATTTCGAGCATCTGGGCGACGCGTTCGCGATGGAAGTCGCCGTCACCCCAGAACAGCTCCGCACGCTTTTGGCGGCGGAAGAAGAGCTGGATGATGTAGTCCTTGGTGAAGCCGATACCGCCGTGGATCTGCTGGCCGTGGGCCACGACCCGGCGGCTGGCATCGCTGCACCAGGCCTTGGCCATGGCGGTATCCATGTCGGCGGAATCTTCGCCTTCGCTCGTGGCCCAGGCGGCTTTGTACATGATGAAGCGCATGCCATCGACATCGGTGACCATGTCGGCGGCCTTGTGCTGGATCGCCTGGAACGAGCCGATGGGGCGGCCGAACTGGACGCGCTCCTTGGCGTAGTTCACCGAGATCTCGAAGTCGCGCTGTGCGAGGCCGACGAGGTAGGCGCATTCGAGGTTCGTGGCCATGTTGCGGAGCCGGGCCGACGTCTTGTCGTCCATGTCGATGACATCAGCGGCGGCCACCTTGATGTCCTTGAACGTGGCCTCGGCCTGCTTGTCGCTCGCGATGGTCTTGAGGACGGTCACGCCGACGCCCGGCTGATCGCGCGGGACAACGAACGTGCTCAGGCGGCCGTCCGGCTTCCAGGCGACAACGTGGAGATAGTCGGCGACATGGGCATCCGGGACGAACAACTTGGTGCCGTTGAGAACGAAGTCGCCGCCGGAAGCGGTTGCCTTCATCTCGATGCCTTCGCGGTCCCAGCGGCCGCTGGGCTCGGTGATGGCGTAGGTGTGGATCGCGGAGCCATCGGCGATCTTCGGGAGGTACTTGCTCTTCTGAGCGGCGGTGCCGGCGGAGATCAGCTCGGCGGCACAGACCGCGTTGGGGATGAACGGGCCGGGAACGAGCGCGCGCCCGAACTCCTCAACGAGGACGCAGAGATCGAGGAAGGAGAAGCCGGCGCCACCCTGATCCTCGGGGATCATGAGTCCCTGCCAGCCAAGGTCGGCCATCTTCTTCCAAAGCGCCGGGCTGTAGCCCTTGTCGTCCTCTTCCATGGCGCGGACGTGCTCTTCGGGGCATTCCTTTTCGAGGAACTCGCGGGCTGAATTCTTCAGCAGTTCCTGTTCTTCGCTGAGGCCAAGATCCATTCGGTGTGGGTCCCTTTCGCTTGTTGATGGCGACGCCTGAGCATCGAGGCGAGAGCCCGCGCTGAAGCGCAGCCAGATGTGCGGGCGGGATTCTAGCATGATACTTCGGCGGCGGCGAACGACCGGCGCGCGGCGCGGGAACTAGCTTTCCCGGAACCCAACCTTGACCGTGCGCTGATGGGGGATGCCCGCCAGCTCGGCGAGCGCGCGGATAACCCTGGCGGAGGCGCCGTGCAAGTCTTCGCCGGCTACGGCGGAGAGCCAACTGGCGCGGACGTCCGCATCGAAGAACATTGCGCCGGAAGGCTGGAGTTGCACATCAGCGTGGACGTGGACGAGCCCGGGTACCGTAGTCGGGAAGACATCGAGGGTGCCCTCTAGCGACGGCCGCTCGAGAGCGAAATGCCCGGCGACATCGCTGAGTTCGGTAGGTGGAGCCAGGTGGTGGGATTCGCTGGCCGAGAGGACCAGATGATTCGGATTCGCCTCCGGGTGGGCGTGGACCGGTTCGCCGAAGGTTGGGGCGGAGCCCGGCGGGATTTCGTCCTGACCCATTTCCATAAGCATAACCGTGCTGCTCTCAAGCGACATGTGCGTGACTCCTCACCACATGAGACATCGTAGCAGCGGCAAGCTTACAGAAGAGCAGACGAGGGAAGATTCGGTGAACGGGCGGCGCAGCCTGCTAGTCGCGCCGGTTCCGCTGGACGAACCTGCCGATGCGCTCCAGGGCGCGCTCGATCTCTTCGTAGCCGCTGGCGTAGCAGGCTCGGACATAGCCCTCGCCGCTGGCTCCGAAGGCTGAACCGGGGACGACTGCCACGCGTTCTTCCGCAAGCAGCCGTTCGCTGAAGGTGACGCTGTCCATGCCCGCGCCGGTGACATCGGGGAAGGCGTAGAAGGCGCCGCGCGGTTCGAAGGTGGGCAGACCAATGGCGCGGAAGCCATCGACGATGAGCCGCCGCCGCCGGTCATATTCGGCGACCATCTCGGTGACGAATGACTCGCCGTGTTCGAGGGCGGCGATGCCGGCGTACTGGGCTGCGGTAGGGGCGGACATCATGACGTACTGGTGGACCTTCATAACTGCCTCGGCAAGCGGGCCCGGCGCGGCCACCCAGCCGAGCCGCCAGCCAGTCATGGCGTAGGCCTTGCTGAAGCCACCGAGGAGGACGGTTCGGTCGCCCATGCCGGGGAGTGAAGCGAAACAGGTGTGCTGGCTGCCGTAGGTCATCCGGTCGTAGAGCTCATCGCTAATGACGGCGAGGTCGTGACGTGCAGCCACCTCGCCCACGGCCATAAGGTCTTCGCGGCCCATAACGGCTCCGGTGGGGTTGGAGGGGTAGCCGAGGAGGATGGCCTTTGTGCGAGCCGTGATGGCGGCTTCCAGATCGCCGGGGAGGAGGCGGAAATCGTTCGAGGCGTAGGTCGGTACGGGCACGAAGCTGCCGCCGGCCATGAGCGTGGCCGGGAGGTAGGCCACGTAACAGGGGTCGGCGCAAAGGACTTCGTCGCCGGGATCGAGGAGAGCGCGGAGGGCGATATCGAAGGCTTCGCTGGAGCCGCTCGTGATGATGATTTCGTCGCGGGGGTCGTAACGGACGCCGTAGAGGCGGAAGAGGTGGTCGCTGAGCTTCTGACGCAGTTCCGGGAGGCCGTAGTTCGAGGTGTAGTGGGTGTCGCCGCGTTCAATGCTTTCGATGGCGGCCTGGCGGATGGGCGCGGGGGTCACGTAGTCCGGTTCGCCGACCCCGAGCGAGATGACGTCATCGATCGTGCTAAGGAGGTCGAAGAACTTGCGGATGCCGCTGGGCGGGACCGCACGCATGCGCCGGGAGACGAAACGGGAGGGATCGGCTGCGACGGTGGTCTTCATGGTCTGCTCCTGTAGCCCACAGGCAGCCCCGCATCTGCTCTCGCAGAAAGGCCGCCCTGGAGGCGGCCTTTGGAATCTCTCGACAAGCGATTAGCGCTTGACCGCCACCTTACCGGCGCGCACGCGCAGCCGCCGCCGCAGCGGTAGCGAGCGTGGT
>JBGOVF010000493.1:0-2795 GCA_041477975.1 Tepidiformaceae bacterium | reverse complement strand
CTTCGCTGGTCCCGCCTCGAACTTCTTCTTCGCGGCCCTGGCCGCGATCCCGCTCCGCCTCGGCCTCGTCGAAACGCAGTACGGCAGCATCGAATCGCTCATCCGCTTTGGTTCCGGCCAGGACTACATCTGGCTCTTCCTTTACTTCATCGTCAGCCTCAACGTCCTCCTCGGCATTTTCAACCTCCTCCCGATTCCGCCGCTCGATGGCTTCGTCGTATTCCTCGCCTTCGTGCCGGCCGAAGTCGCCCGCACACTGCGGCGCATCGAGCCGTACGGAATTGGCATCCTGATGTCGCTCTTCATCCTCGGCTTCGCCACGGGCGGCGCCATTAACCCGCTCGGCTGGATCATCGGCGGCGCCTACAGCAACGTGTTCCGGCTGCTGGTGTGATCCTTCACCGCATCACCCAGTTCGCCCACGCCGGTGCGCCCCCTACCCCCGCCCACTTCGCGGTCGCTCACCAGCACCTCTCGCCTTCCCTGTTCGAGCTGTTCAAGTCCCAGCACCCGCGCGACATCGTCCATTCGGCCCATACGGCGCTCTGGCTCCTCGAACGCGGCCACCAGGACCCCGACCTCATCGCAGCCGCGCTCCTGCACGACATCGGCAAGGGCCCTCAGCGCCGGCTCGACCGCACGGCCTGGGTGCTCGCCCACGCCGCCCATCTGGACCGGATGCTGCCGGAGGCTCGCTCGCGCTTCGAAATCCGTCGCGCCCTCGCCCGTTCCGCCGCCCATAGCGAACGCGGCGCCGAACTGCTCGTCTCTGCGGGAGCATCCGAACGTGTGGTCGCCTTAACGCGCGCCCATCACTCACCCCCGGCCGGGGATCCTGTGCTAGCCTTACTCCAACAGGCAGACGCCCAAAACTGAACCTTGCGCTGCCAGCGAGGGACGCATGGCCCAGTCGCGCATCGGCATCATCGGCACCGGCCTTATCGGCACATCCATCGGCCTCAATCTCATGGCCCGCAAGGATAGGCAGTACGAAGTCGTCGGCGCAGATCGCGACCGCCACGTCGCGAAGACGGCTAAGAAGCTCGGCGCACTCGACCGCGAAGTCGGCTCGCTCGAAGAAGTCGCCCAGGGCGCGGGCCTTGTCATCATCGCCATCCCCGTCCTCGGCGCGAAGCCGCTCCTCCAGGAGCTCGGCAAGCTGCTCGAACCCGGCGCTGTCGTCACCGACGTTTGCAGCACCAAGGCCGACATCATGCGTTGGGCCGCCGAGTTCCTCCCCGAAACCTCCCACTTCGTCGGCGGCCACCCGATGGCCGGCAAAGAGCAGAGTGGCCCCGAAGCCGCCACGGCGAGCCTGTTCAAGGACGCAACCTGGGCTGTTACGCCAGCGCCCCGCGCTGACGAACGCGCCGTGGGCATCGTCCTCGGCTTCGTCGAATCCCTCGGCGCCCAACCGCTCTACATCGACCCGGCGGAGCACGACCAGTACGCCGCCGCTGTCAGCCACCTGCCGCTCCTCATGTCCGTCGCGCTCTTCCGCATGGTCCGCGATAGCCACGGCTGGGAAGATGCCTCGCTTCTGGCGGGCCCCGGCTTCCGGGACCTGACGCGCCTCGCCAGCGGCGACGCAACGATGTCGCGCGACATCATGGTCACGAACCGCGACGCCGTCATCCATTGGGTCGGCCGCCTCCAGGAAGAGCTCTCGACGATCAAGACGGCACTCGAAGCCGGCGGCGAGCCCATGCACGACCTCTTCCGCAGCACCCAGCTGGACCGCGATGTGTTCATCGCCAATCCCCCCCAGCGCCGCCGCCCGGAAGGCCCCGAAGCCCCTTCGACCCAGGATGCCATGGGCCGCATGTTCGTCGGCGGGCTCTACGACAAGATCAAAGAGGCCAACAGCCGCTTTGGGCAGCCGTCGCCCCGCAATGGACGCGATTCCGGCGATAAGAAGCTTAAGCGCCAGCTCGGCGCATCCGACGAGCCGTGATCGTCAACTCCAGCCCCCGCATCCGGGCCACGATAGACGTCCCTCCCGATAAGTCCGTTTCCCACCGCGCGCTCATCTTCAATAGCATTGCCGACGGCCGCGCGACCGTAGAACGCATCCTCGATTCCGAGGACGTCCGCTCAACCGCCGCCTGCCTGCGTGCGCTCGGCGTCGAAATCGACTGGCCCGAAGGTTCCGACACAGCCACGGTCCACGGCCGTGGCCTCCACGGCCTCTTCGAAAGCGACGACATCCTCGACTGCGGCAACAGCGGCACGACCATGCGCCTCCTGATGGGCCTGCTCGCCGGGCACCCGCTCCTCTCGATCCTCACCGGCGACGAATCTCTTAGACGGCGGCCTATGGCCCGCGTCATCGGCCCGCTGCGCCGCATGGGCGCCCACGTCATGGCTCGCACGGGCGATACGCTCGCGCCCGTCGTGGTCAAAGGCGGCGGCCTCAAGGGCGTCGCGTTCTCGAGCCCCGTGGCGAGCGCCCAGGTCAAGTCCGCCATCCTTCTCGCTGGCCTGTACGCCGAGGGCGAGACGCAGGTCATCGAGCCACAACAATCCCGCGACCACACCGAGCGCATGCTCGCTGCCATGGGCGCGCCGATCGCTACCGGCGACCGGCTCGCTCGAATCTCCCCACCCCAGCGCCTCGCGCCACTCTCCCTGCGTGTGCCCGGCGATATCTCCAGCGCCGCCCCCTGGCTCGTGCTCGGCGCCTGCCATCCGGACGCGGAAATCGTCCTGCGCGGCGTCAACACAAACCCCAGCCGCACCGGCATGCTCGACATCATGGCCGCGATGGGCGCGGATATCGAACTCCTCGAAGAGCG
>JBGOVF010000136.1:0-6573 GCA_041477975.1 Tepidiformaceae bacterium | reverse complement strand
GACGTATCGCTGCGATGTCATCGACGTCCCGCCGGGGAACCGCTTCGACTGCATTATCGAGGCGAATGAGCCCGGCATCTGGGCGTTCCACTGCCACGTGCTCTCGCACGCCGAAAGCCCCAAGGGGTTCTTCGGACTCGTCACCGCGCTCGTCGTGCAGTAGTCGGGCGAGTCAGGATTCAGCCGGCTTCGGCGGCGCCTGCGGCCCCGCCGCCCGCGCCACGCCGCTTGCCGTTGGAGCGCCCGCCGATACAGGCAGGAGCAAACGGAAGGCGGTCCCCTGGCCGGGGGCCGTGTCGATCCGGATGGCGCCCTTGTGAGCGCGGACGATGCCAAGCACCGCTGCCAGCCCGAGACCGCGTCCGGTGAACTTCGTCGTGAAGAACGGATCGAAGATCCGGGCGAGCGTCTTCTCGTCCATGCCCGGGCCGGTGTCCCGCACCTCGAGGTAGACATACTCGCCAGCGGGCAGGTCTGGCGAGAGGTGGCTCCGCGCGAGATAGTCTGCGGTCGCCACCATTACTCCGGTCTCGACGCCGATCGCGCCGTCTCCATCGCTCATCGCCTCGCCGGCGTTGATGACCAGGTTCATGACGATCTGGCGGAGCTGCGTGGCGTCCGCGTCGGTCGTGGGAAGGTCTGCGGCGAGGTTGTAGCGGAGTGTGACGTTGTTGGGTAGCGAAACGGCAAGCAGGTGGCCCATCTCTTCCACGAGGTCGTTGAGCTTGACCGGCGCGATCGCGATGCGGCCTCTGCCGGAGTAGGCCAGCATCTGGCGCGCCAGTTCGGCCGCCCGTTCCGCCGCCGTCTCGATTTCGCGCAGACACGCCTGCAGCTCCGGTTCTGCCCCCGCCTGCATCATCGCAAGCCCGGCGTTGCCCATGATCGCCACCAGCAGGTTGTTGAAATCGTGGGCCACGCCACCCGCCAGCACGCCGAGGCTCTCCAGCCGTTGCGTCTCCAGCACCTTGCGCTCCAACGCCTTGCGCTCTTCCTCCGCCCGGCGCGCCTCGGTGAGGTCACGGAGAACCGTCTGGACCGCCGGTTTGCCCCCGAAAACCACAGGGCTCCAGGTCATTTCGAGGTCGAGATCGCGGCCGGTGGAAAGGATTGTCCGGCGTTCAACCAGCCGGAACGTCTCGCCTGCAATGACACGCTTCAGGCGGGCGCCGGACTCTTGCGGGTCGATCGGGGAGATCACTTCGAAAATCGGCCGTCCGATGAGCTCGCCCGCGGAACGGCAACCGGCCAGCGCTATTGCCGCGGGATTGGCGTAAAAGAAGCGCTCGCCATCGTGGACCACGATCGGGTCCGCCGACTGCTCAACCAGCACGCGGTAGCGCTCTTCGCTCTCGCGCAGGGCGCTCTCGGCCGCACGGCACGCGGTCAGATCGCGGCTCACAGTCTGCGTGGCAGGGCGCCCCCCGAACGCCGTCGGCCCGGAGGCGAGCTCGACGAACAGTTCCTCGCCTTCTTCATCGACCAGGCGGGCCTCGACGAACGTCGCTGTGATGTCATCGCGGCTGCTGGCGGCGGCTGCGATGGCGCGCCGGTCCTCGGGACGGACGAAGGCGAACGCGTTGGTCCCGACGAGGTCCGCTGCCTTCCGGTTGAGCAAGCGCTGCGTGGCAGCGTTCACGTAGCGGATGACTCCGCCCTGGTGGACTGCAATCGCACTCGGCGAAAGCTCGACGAGCCGCCGGTATCGTTGCTCGCTGTCGCGGAGTTCCGCTTCGGCGTTTACGCGATCGGAGATGTCGCGGTAGTACCAGACGCGGCCGTAGTTCTCCCCGTCGTCAGCGCGGAGCGGCGCCGTGTAAAGGTCGAGGGTGCGGCCATCGAGGAGCCGCACCTGGGCTTCGGCGCTGGATTCGGGCGAGCTGTATGCGCGGCGTACCACGGCCTGCGCTTCGTCGGGGTCTGCGAGTTTCGCGAGCACGGCACTGGTGCGCGCCTGGAGGCCCGCGGCGACGACAGCTTCATCGATTCCCCAGATCTCGATAAAACGGCGATTCCAACTGATAGCGTGGCCGTCAGGGTCAACGACGAGAATGCCATCGCGGGAGGCCTGTTGTTCTACCGCGAGGATCGTCGAGAGTCGCCGAAGCTCGGCCGCGGCGCCGAGAAGCGCCGTCTTGTCGTGGGCGACGACAACGATGGCCTGCCCTTCGCCGTCGTCGATAAGCGCGGCGTTCACCTCGCACGCGAGCCAGCGGCCGTCGCGATGGCGGAGGCGCAAGGTCGTGGCGCTTCCGTCGCGCCCTTCCACTGTATCGACGATGCCCTGGAGGGCGATGGGATGATCGTCCGGATGGACAATGGACGTGGCAAGGCGCCCTTCGAGTTCGGCGGCCTCGTAGCCGAGGATCGCGCGGTGCGCCCGGTTCACGTAGCGGAAGTTGCCTTCGAAGTCGATGACGCTCACCAGGTCGGGTGACTCTTCGACCATGCGCCGGAAGGTGGGCTCGTCCCGGATCGGGCCGTCCGCGGAGACGGCCAGCCTGCGAGAGGCCCGAAGGAGGGCCCGGGTGAGGTCCGCTGGCCGTGCCGATGCGACATCGTCATAGCCGAGAGCGAACAGCGCTTCGGCGTCCGTATCGTCGTCGACCACAGCGACGGTCCACTGCCCCGCGAATTGGGCAATGTGTCCGTTCGCGCTACGCAGGTCGACTACGAAGACGCGGCCCGGCGTCAAGCCGGGCCCACTCGCCGCGAGCGCGCCGCTGGCCGCGGGGTGCAGTTCGAAGCCGGGTGCGCACAGCGCCCCGCCGGCTGCCGGTTGGCCGCCCCGCTGGTTCGTGGTCACAGATTGTCTCTCCATCCGCTCGGAAGCCGCGCCTGCGAGCGGCCCCGGTCCATTATGGGCGGGCGCCAATGCGGTGGGGCTGCTTTTGGCGGTGTTTCCGAAGACCGGGGTAGAAGATCGGGGGAATCCCTTACTTCGCAGGTAAACCCTGGCGTTGTCTCGCTCGCCGGGCGGGTGAGCTATTCTGGAGGCCATGCCCGAACAGTACGTCGCCTCCGATAAGCGAACTGGGCTCGAGGTCGCGGTAACGGGCGAGTTCCCCGCGCACCACGACGACCGCATCCGCATCGCCCGCACCACCACGCTGTTCACGCGGCTCATGTCCACCATCCTCGCGACCGAGAACGAAACGCAGCGGCGGGAACGGTTCCTCGCCGTGGAGACGCAACTCGAACTTGCCGAGGCGTTGATTCGCGAAGACATGCAGGAAGTGCAGCGGCTGCTCCGCGACACGCTCCAGAAGATGGGGATCACGCCGGAGCAGATGGACGAAATGGCGCGAAAAATTTTGGACCAGATCCGCGACCACCCGGGCGGGCTGGGCGATTTCGAACTGCCATCCGGCGACGACTAGCGGAAGGCCTTTCACCGCCAGGACGCCAAGAGCGCCAAGGGCCGCCAAGAACGAATAGGGCTTTGTGCCCGGCGGAGCACGCGGGCCGGTTGCGGTCGCGGTGGGGTAGGCTTTGCGGTATGGAAGACCGGATCTCGTGGTTCCCTATCGCAGACCGCGCCTCGCTCTCGAAGGAGACGCGGGCGCTGTTCGATCAGCTCGAGGAGAAGCTCGGCTTCGTCCCGAACGTGTTCCTTGCCTTCGCCTGGCGCGAGGGGCGGTTCGAGAAGTGGCGCGCTCACTTCGAAGACCTGATGGCGCCTTCCCCCGGCCTGGGAAAGGCGGAGCGCGAGATGATCTCGGTGGTCGTCTCCATGCAGAACCAGTGCCTCTACTGCCTGACGGCGCACGGGTTCGCGGTACGCGCGCTCCTGAAGGACCCCGTCAAGGGCGACCGCGTTACGCTCGACTACCGCCGCGCCGGGCTAAGCGAGAAGCAGACGGCGATGCTCGACTTCGTTGTGAAGCTCACCATGGACCCGGTGACCTGCAGCGAGGAAGACGTCGACGATCTGCGCGGGCTGGGTTTCAGCGATGAGGATGTATGGGACATCGTGGAAGTGACCGCGATGTTCAACTACACAAACCGCCTGGCCTCGGGAGCGGGGATCATGCCGAACCGTGAGTACCACGGGATGGCCCGTTAGCTGTAGCTGGTTGTATCCCCGGGCCGGCGGGTGTGTAATCCGGCGATGCCCGAACTCGCGCTGGCCGACATCACGCTCAACTACCAGGAGTTCGGCGACACGGAATCGCCGGCGGTGCTCCTGCTCCACGGTTTCACAAGCGACAACCGGATGTGGCGCCCGCACTTCGAGCCGCTTTCGGAGGACTACCGGGTGATCGTGCCGGATATGCGCGGCCACGGGCGCAGCACCGCGCCGGAGGACCTGGAGACCTACACGATGGAGGCCTACGCCGCCGACATCGCCGGATTGTTGGACGGGCTGGAGATCGACATCTGCGCCGTGATCGGCTGCAGCTTCGGCGGGATGGTGGCCCTGCAGTTCGCGACCACGTGGCCCGAGCGCGTGGCGGGACTGGTTCTCAGCGACACCTCGGCCGCGTACGACCACCCGGACTACGACGAGAAGTACCGCGAACGCGAGGCGCGAATCGCCGCCGAGGAAGGAGCGACGCGCACCTACGGGCGCAGGGAACTCGGCCGGCGGGCGGCGAAGGATCTTGCTGACGAATTCCTGGCTGCGGGCGTTCGCAAGAGCTACGAGCGGATCTCGGACCACGGCTTCCTCGGGGCGGCTCAGGTGCGTCGCAGCCGGCCGAACCTGCTCCCGGTGCTCAAAGAGCGGTTGACTATGCCGGTGCTCATCTGCATCGGGGAAGAGGACCCGGTGAACAGCGCCTGCGCCGTCATGGGCCGCGCACTGCCCGAGGCGCGCTACATCGAGTTCAAAGGGCAGGGCCACGGCTTGCCGGCGCGCACACCCGAGAAGTTCGGGCGGGAGGTGCTGGCCTTCTTCAACGATATCGAAGAAGGCCGCCCCGTGGCGGGGCACAGGACAGTTAGCTAAACCACCACCATCTCCTTGTACTCGCCGTAAACCTTGCGCCACATGTTGCAGACTTCGCCGACGGTTGCGCCGGCGTTCACGGCATCGAGAAGGAGCGGCATCGTGTTGGTGCGCTCATCGCGGCTGGCGGCTTCGAGGGCGGACATCGCCGCGGCGTAACGAGTGGCGTCGCGTTCGGCGCGGTGCCGCTTCAGGCGGGCCAGGTGCCGCTTTTCGCCTTCGGGGTCCATCTTGAGGATGGGAATCTCCTGGGGCGTGTCTTCCAGGTACTCGTTCACGCCAACGACGATGCGGTCGCGCGTTTCGACTTCGAACTGGAAGCGGGCCGAGGCGTCCGCGATCTCCTTCTGGAAGAAGCCGGTCTCGATAGCGGGGATAACACCGCCGAGCGCCTCGATCTGGTCGAAGTACTTGAGCACGTCCGCTTCCATCTCGGAGGTCAGCTTCTCGACGAAGTAGGAGCCGCCGAGTGGGTCGATCGTGTTCACCACGCCGCTTTCGTGGAGGATCACTTGCTGCGTGCGCACGGCCAGGCGCGCGGCCTTGTCGCTGGGCAGCGCGATCGCTTCGTCCATGGCGTCGGTGTGGAGCGACTGCGTGCCGCCCATCACGGCCGCCAGCGCCTGGATGGCCACACGGACCAGGTTCACCTCGGGCTGCTGCTCGGTCAGGGAGACGCCGGCCGTCTGTGTGTGGAAGCGCATGAGCCACGAGCGCGGGTTCTTCGCGCCGTAGACCTCGCGCATCTGCCGCGCCCAGATGCGACGCGCGGCGCGGAACTTCGCCACCTCTTCGAAGAAGTCGTTGTGGCTGTTGAAGAAGAAGCTGATGCGCGGCGCGAACGAGTCGATGTCCATCCCGCGGGCGAGCGCCCACTTCACGTACTCGATCCCGTCGGCGAGCGTGAAGGCGAGCTCCTGGGCCGCCGTCGAACCCGCTTCGCGGATGTGGTAGCCGCTCACGCTGACCGGGTTCCAGAGCGGCATCTCGTTCGTCGCGAACTCGATCGTGTCGGTCACCAGGCGCATCGAATCCTGCGGCGAGTAGATGTACTCGTTCTGGGCGATGTACTCCTTCAGGATGTCGTTCTGGAGCGTGCCCGCGAGCTTCGCCCGGGGCACGCCACGCTTTTCGGCCGCCGCAATGAACAGCGCCCAGACCACCGGCGCGGGGCTGTTGATGGTCATCGAGGTCGTGATCTTGTCCAGCGGCAGGTCGCTGAGCAGGATTTCCATGTCGCTCAGCGAATCGACGGCCACGCCGCAGCTGCCGAACTCGCCTTCGGCCCAGGGCTCGTCGTGGTCGTAGCCCATGAGCGTGGGCATATCGAAGGCGACAGAGAGGCCGTTGTTGCCGGCGGCGAGGAGGTCCTTGTAGCGCTGGTTCGTCTCTTCGACCGAGCCAAAGCCGCTGAACATGCGGATTGTCCAGGGCTTGCCCCGGTAGCCGGTCTTGTGGACGCCGCGCGTGTAGGGGTAGTTACCAGGGAGGTTGATGTCGCGCTCGTAGTCGAGGCCGGCGATGTCGGTGGGGTCGTAGAGGCGCTGGACGGGCTTGCCGGAGATGGTCATGAACGGCCCGGCGAGCTCCTTGCCCTCCTGGACCACGCTTTCGTCGTATTC
>JBGOVF010000256.1:0-4358 GCA_041477975.1 Tepidiformaceae bacterium | reverse complement strand
CCAAGCCCAACCCGGCGCTCGTCAAGCAGGAACCGGTATACTCGGTGGGCTGCGCCGCGGGCGCTGTGAGCCCACCACAGGACCGCTGCGTGCGTCTCGCCATCGTCTCGGACGTTCACTGCAACATTGGGGGGTTGGAACGCGCGCTGGAGCTGATGGCGCCGTTCGACCAGTTGTGGTGTGCCGGCGACGCGGTGTTCCAGTTCCGCTGGTCGAACGATGTGGTGCGCTTGCTGCGCGATTCCGGAGCGATCGTGGTGCTGGGAAACCACGAGGAAACGCTGCTTGGGCGGGATGGCGAACGTGCGCTTTCATCGCCGGCGGTGGACCCGGAGCTGGTGGAGTGGATGCGTGAGCAGCCGTACCGGGTGGAGCACCACGTTGATGGCAAGCACGTGCTGATGACCCACGGTTCGCCGTGGGAGCCCTGGAAGGAGTACCACTATCCGCACGAACGCGTGTGGTCGCGGGCGGCGACGCTGGAGTGCGATACGGTCATCGTTGGGCACACGCACTTCCAGATGGCCGAACGCTTCGGGAACGTTCTCGTGATCAACCCGGGATCGGCCGGCGACCCGCGGGACCATCGCAATCATTTCCAGCTCAGTTGCGCGACCTGGGACACGACAACGGACGAGGTCATCTTCTACGATTACAAGGATCCAACCCGGAACTTCCTCAGTCATTCAGGTCAGCAGTGATGCGGTCGGGCTCACGGCGGGCCGGGACGAGTATTGGCGGTTGCGCCGATGTGGCGCGGGACGAAGGACGTAGTTCATGAGCATCATTGGCGAACTGCTGGCCCGCCACCACGAACGCCTCTCCGGGTTCCCGGCGCCGCTGCAGCAGCACTACGAAACGGGCCTGCGCGCGCTGGCGCCGCGGCTCACGCCATCACAACTGCAGATCTGGTCGGAGACGGGCGTGGAGCTGACTGGCCTGAGCCTCCGCTCGTGGGAGGCGGCCGTCGAGTACTTCAAAGCAGGGGCAAGCTTCCCCCAAAACATGACCTGGGACTCAGTAGAGAACCTTGGCCGCGAGGCGATCGCGATGGCGGGGGAATCGGCGCCGCTGGCAGTGTCGTTCCTGCGATCGGCGCCGGGGACCATGGCGGCGGTGGGACCCAACCATATTCGCCAATGGGCCGACCTTGGGCGGCGGCTGTACAAGGGCAACTGGAAGAGTTCGTCGCTGGCGGCGCAGTTCTACGACCTCGGCGGGGCGCTGTTCGAGGTGCTGCGCATTGGCCAGGCTGCGCGGCTGGTGCTTTTCATCGACGAACTTTCGCGGCACAGCTATGAACTCGCCTCTGCCTGCCTGGCCTCATCGCCGCAGGTGTTGAAGAAGCTGGACGAAGACGACCGCCTGCCGTTCCTCTCGTTTGCGGTGGAGCTGGCGCAATCGAGCTGGGCCGATTCGCGGCTCTACTTCGAGCGCGGATCGGTGCTCATCCAGAAGGTGCACTCGCCGTTGCGCGAGCAGTATCTGCTGCTTTCGGCGCAGGTTGCCCGCGGCCACAACCGCTCGGCGTTCCAGTACTTCGAAGAAGCGGCGGACGCGCTCGCCGAACTGGAGCCGGACGACCACCACAAGGTTATCGAGCTGGCCGAGCAGCTGGCGCCGTATTCGGCGTTCGCGGCGATGGACTTCATCACGAGCGTGCCTCGTGTGCTGGACCGGATTCGCGTTGACGAGCTGGAGCCGTGGCACCAGGCGGGCCTGAAGATCCTTCAGATGAGCCACGACGGTGGCGAGGCGTACTTCCGGCTGCAGTCCACGCGCGGCGAGGACATCCTCGACACGCTCTCGGCGCGGGTGGAGCTATCCAAGGTTGGCGAGATCCTGCGGCTTTACTGCAAGGCGCTGACCGCACGGAACGTGAGCATCCAGACCACGGCTTCGCTCGCGGAGAAGGGCATCGGCTGGGTGGATGAGCACCGCGCCAGCACCGATGGCAGCACGATCTTCCTGCCCGAGTTGATGGAGCGGTATCCCGACAAGGACGAGAACTTCGCCTCGATGAAGGTGTTCGCGACCCACCAGGCGGCGCACATCGAGTTCGGCAGCTTTAATTACGACGCCGAGCGCCCCGGGAATGTGTTCGGAAATCGAAGATCCGCCTACACGGCTTCGCGCGAAGCTCCGCCGGCGACTGACGTGGAAGGGTTCTTCGACATCTTCCCGGACCGCCAACTGGCGAGCGACCTGTACACGATTGCCGAGGATTCGCGCATCGATGGGGCGACGAAGCGTGAGTACGGCGGCATTCGCAAGACGCTCAATCGCATGCAAACCGGGGCGCTGACAGCGAGGCCGGACGTGCGCCAGCTCCCCTTGCGGCAGGCGTTCGTGGAGAACCTCGTGCGGGCGAGCCTGGATGGCGTTGAGGCCGTCCGCTGGCCGAAGGACCGCCAGGACGTGATGGCGCGCGGCCTGGGCATTCTGCGGGATGTCGCGGGCCCGGAGACGATCGTGGAAGACGCCGCCGAGGCGACGCTTGGCCTTTATGAGATTGCCAGCGGCATCCCCAACATCTTCGATGAGGGTGACCAGGGAGAGTGGGAATCGGTCGAGCCGATGGAGCCCGGCCAGGCGCTGCCGATGGAGGCGGGCGAGGCCGGCGGGCAGGCCGGCCAGATGCAGATGGGCGACGTCGGCGAGGGCGAAGGCGAGCAGGATTACGAAAGCCCGCAGGAGATCGACTTCCGCGGCGACTTCAAGCCCGAGCTCGTTGACCTGCTGATGAAGCTGAAGGAGAACGCGCAGGGCGGTGACGCGGGCAAGATGTCGCCGGTGCCGCTTACGCCGGAACAGCTCGCGGAACTGCTGGCGAAAAGCGTCGAGATAGACCTCGATTCGATGATGGACGGCGATCTGGACGCTTCAACGGGCATGTTCATGTCCAACCTGATGAAGGAAGCGGGCAACCAGGCGAACGAAAAATCGGACAAGGGCGACCCGACAAGCGACAGCAGCACAGGCGAAGGCGAGGGCGAAGAGCCGCTCGTGCCGATCGTGACGACCTACTACTACGACGAGTGGGACTTCCGGGCGCAGGACTACAAGCCGCGCTGGTGCGCCGTGAAGGAATCGAAGCTCGAACAGGGCGACGACAAGTTCTATGAGAACGCCCTGCGCGAGCATGCCGGGCTCGTTGCGCAGACGCGGAAGCAGTTTGAGCTGATGAAGCCGGAGATGTTCCGCAAACTGAAGAGGCTGCCGGACGGCGAGGACTTCGACCTGGACGCCGCGATCGAGTGGATGATCGAACGGCGGGCGGGCGCCAACCCGAGTGACAAGATCTACTGGCGACGCAACAAGATCGACCGCGATGTGGCCGTGGCGTTCCTGATCGATATGTCGGCGAGCACCGACGAAGAGATCAACAAGCGCGAGAAGAAGTACGACGACGACGATTACGACGACGACCCGCGCAAGTACCTGAGCTGGTGGGTTTCGAAGCGGCGGCAGGAGCTGACCAGCCCGCCGAAACGCATCATCGACCTCGAGAAAGAATCGACGGTGCTGCTGATGACGGCGCTGGAGACGATCGGCGACCAGTACGGCATCTACGGCTTCAGCGGCTACGGGCGCGACAACGTCGAGTTCTTCGTGATCAAGGACTTCGACGAGAACCTGGACCAGCCGATCAAGAACCGCCTGGACAAGATCACGCCGATTCGCTCAACGCGCATGGGCCCGGCCATCCGGCACGCAACGTACAAGCTGAACCTGACCGACGCGAAGGTGAAGATCCTCTTCCTGCTGAGCGACGGGCGGCCGCAAGACCACGGCTACGGGCGCGACCGCACCGAGAAGGAATACGCGATCCACGACACGAAGCAGGCGCTGAACGAAGCGAAGCGCGAAGGCATTACGCCATTCGCGCTGACGGTGGACCGCGCCGGGCACGACTACCTGAAGACGATGTGCGCGGACATGGGCTACGAAGTGGTGGCGGATATCGAGTCGCTGCCGAGCCGGTTGCCCACGCTGTACCGGCGACTTACGGAGTAGGGTGATGTTGCCATGCCGGAGCGGTTTCCCTGCCCGCGCCTGAACGCGCACATCGAACTCACCGACGAGCGCCGGGAGCACATTGTGGCGACTCACGTTGATGGGCAAAACGTGCTTGAACGGCTAAGGCAGACCTTCGAGATTCCCGACGTGGTGATGAAGGACCGGGTGTCGGGCGAATTCCTGTTGGCCAGGGTATTTGACTTCCCAGGGCGCCCACGACACATTGTTGGCATAGTGCTTCGCGATGAGCCCGCAGGCGTAGCTGAGGCCCGGATGTGGGTCGTCACGGCGTTCACTGCGCGAAGGTTGCCGAGGGAGGGACATCGATGGCAAGCCAT